>JBCBHD010000001.1:0-39741 GCA_038526115.1 Pseudomonadota bacterium
ATCGTTGTGAGTGGCCGCCAGATCAATCATGCTGTTTCACCCGCCCACACAATTGCGTAACGCTTCGCGATTGCGCCAAAATCGAAATCAATCAGCCGAGGCAAAGTTTCGTCGAACGGCTCTGATCCGGTTAATTGAAGCCCCAGATCGTTCGCCGCAGTCTTGTCCATCGGGCCGAGCACATGGGATACGCAAGCGTCTCCCAAAGCTTCCAACAGCGCAGCTTGGGGCGAACCGGAACAAACCTGAGCCAGAATACTCCCGGCAATCAGAACCTTGGCAACATGGACTGTTCCAGCAGCATCAGAGCCCGCCAGCACTTGGATGTCTTTATCAACCAGGAGGCCAAGCAATTGATGCAGTTTGTGCAGCGTTGGGTCTGCAAAGCCGTCAGCAGGCACCGGCGAAAAGGAAACGGTAGCGTCATTGTAGCCAGCTGTTGCCTTCGCGTTCGCCGCAGCTGCCTGTGCAGTTGTACCTGACCCCAGAGCACCAGCTTTGCCCTCCAGAGACGGAGTACTTGCGCAATAGGCCAAGAGCGCTTTCTGGATCGCCCGTTCGCGCGCTTCGTGGCCGGTAAAGCCCCACCCCCTCACTTCGCCAAGCGGCGAGCGATCAAGGGCTGAGAATACACGCAACTTAACGACAGAAAACGGAACCTGCGGACAATCCTCATCGATTGCCTCGACGATACCGGTGATAGGGTGAAAGAGCGCCTCGTCTTCAAGGAAGGCATCAGCTTCCTCTTCATCGTTGCGAGGCGCTGCTGACCCTTCAGTGCTGGCTGCTCCAGGAATTGCCTCACCGATTTCAGGCTGAGCAGAAAGGGTGAGTGGTTCAAATCCAGAGTTTCCATCAACAACATGGAGCCTGCCGCTCGCGAGTGGAACTGCCAATCCGGCTTCACGGCCGAGCGCAGCAAAAGCAGTCGCAGCAGCCGCCAGTGCGATGCGCTGATCGGGGATCGGTGTTTGAGCGAGCGCACCTTCCAGTGGCCGGATGGAGCTCCGCCAACGGTCCAGCGTGACCTGTGGTCTTTCGTTGAGAAGTCCGACCGCAAGCTGACCACAAATTCTCCCGACAAACCACGTTTCCGAGGAGCTTGGCAGATCGCCAATGTCCTCATTATTGCCAGCGATATGCACCGTCAGAGCATCCGTAGGGGCCGAGTGTAGCGCGTCAGAGATCGTCAATTCCGGAAACCGACTGCGAAGTTCTGAAAGCGCATCAGCGAAAGCTGGATCAATTAGCGCTTCTGCGGCAGCTCCACGTAGCGATATACTCTGTGCCGCGGTTTCGGCGAGAGCTCGGATCATGTAAACAACGCTCTTGGGATCGCCGCTCAATACAATATTGCGCGATTGCCATGATTGCATGACCGACCCAGGCTTATCGCAATTGTCGGCGACGAAGCTCCAGAGATTGGCAAAGCGCCGTTCCAGGCCCAATTCCCAAACCGGATCATCATCATTACGATGCCGCAGAAGCTCATTGTCATCGAGATCCTGAACCAGCTTCGCTGCAACCGGGCGCACAGGATCCGGGAATTTTCCGAGCAAGGTCGGCAGTGCGATACCCTGATCCAGTCCCTGGATGATCACGCGTGCCAGTTCGTAAGCTTTCTTGCCTCGCAACATGACCGGAGCACCACCGCCGCGAAACACCGCTCCATCTTCGCTACGGCCGAAAAATACGCTCGATTTTAGAGACAGTTGTGCCATCATCCAGCTCCTTTCTTTACGCCGGAGCCAGCGCATCTTCGCCCACTGAGCGAAGATGAGCGAGCGTGACGAGGTGACACATGCCGAAACGTTCAGCGGGAGAAACTGAGACGACCGGCAAGATCGAATAGAATGCGTTGATCAGAACCCGGTAGGTCTGGAATTCGCGTGAGCTGAAGAACTCATGATCCATCGTTCCGTTGTCGAAGATTGTATCGAGTGTTTCGCCCGCTTCTATCGCGCGCTCCTCCACACCTGCCTGGGCGAATGCATCGCGGTGCTGCTCCTCGGCAACGTTTCCTCGGAATGCACCAGGATTGTAGTAGAACCAGCTATCGTCCTTCTCGATGGCGGAGACGATGTCGTCTTTCGTGTCAGCCATCACCTGCTTCCAAGCGACGAAAATCTGCTGGACCACAGGAGCAAACCGTGCCTCAACGGCATCGCCTGGGCGCCCATCCATCACATGCGTAAACAGATGCTGCGAGCTTTGCGCGATGCGATCAAAGTTCGCCCGGACCGCGCCGGTTTTGTCGTAATTGGCGAAGAAGAAATCGGCATGCGCCTGGAGCGACATGTAGCCTCGCTCAATGCCGTGGGGCTCAAGCTGATCAGCCGTGTGCGCCAGCATCGCCGCCAGAGCCAACGTAGTTGCGGACTTGTTTTCCTGCTTGAGCTCGGCGAGGTCGAGCAGGATTGGGGCTACGCGATTGAAGAACGCAACATACGTTGGCTGTAAGGCTTCGTGTCCATCCACCAGACGTGGCGCACGATATTCGGCAATCTCGACAGTGTTGTCCTTGCGCATTGGCGTCAATTCTTCGGTCACACCTTCCAGGGCCGCGAGCTTGCGCGAATGAGCGAGGTGCTCTTCCTCGGTGAAGGGAGAAACAGACGGGTTCGCAGCGATCCATCGTTCGATAAGCGACTTTTCTTCGGTCAAATCGACCGGCTCATCACTGCCAACTGAAAGATCAATATGAGGGCCTTTGACCCAGCCAGATCGTATAAGGACAGTGGCTGATGGATACCTCGCCCTCAGTTGATCATAGGCATCTCTGACCGGCCCCGTGAGCAAGGATAGACGGTCTTTCGCGTGATAATTTATGCGCAAACAAGCCATTGAAAACTATCCCTCTTCTCTGGAAATTTCGAATTGGACCTCGCAGGCATGCGCCGCGCCATTCCATTCTTGACCACCTGTTCCAATCTCCGGCAAAACCTCTTGGAACAGCAGGGCACGCGGACGGCGACGCAAACGTCGGCGCAGACTGGCTACCGTCATTGGCATGTCGAGCGAGAGGTAAGCTGGTTTGAAATCCGTAGTGTCGGCCATTGCGACTTCGTCATCATCGCCTGATCCGAAGAAGTCATCACGCAACGCAACGAGACGTACAAAGTAGTCCTTACGATCGCCAAGCCGAGCAAAGAACGCGTGCATCTGCTTGAAGTATTCGGCTTCATCGAGCTGCGGATCAGGAAGATCGCGGGCAGGCGAAAACCAACTGCGGCGCGAGATCACGCTTTCGCCAAAGCTTACGCGCGGAAGCAGAGTGAGTTCACTCGTATTCAGCAAACCGGCAAAAAGCAGGTCTTGCCAAAGATCAAGCACCAGACCCTGAAGGTTCATCCGGCCCAACACCTGATAAAGGTTGGGCAGAACCATCATGTTCAGGAAGCCGAAATACATCGCTGAAAGTTTGCCGCCTTGAGCGTCGTAGAAGGCAAGCCGGTCAAGTTCAGGATCGTAGCCGACCTCCATGGTCGAGACGCTCACCTTCTCCGTAGAACCGTAGTTGGCTCGGCGACCAGGGATCTCGAGCTCAGCATCAACGAAACGTGGGTGAATATTGGCGTTGAAGCCGAATACTCCCGGAATTTCGACCGGCCTGCCGCTCCCAGCGAGGCGATCAAGATACGAGCGAACCTCGCCGATCTCATCGTCAGATTGGTGGCGCAGGAACCGCGACATCAGCATGGAGTGGCCGCTGTACCAGCGGTTCAGAACAAACCGCTTGCCAGTTGCGCCGCCATCATCGGTCTGCCCGATCACGGTGTAGGAAGTCGAACGTTTGCGAACAACTTCAGGGATATACGCCAACATGCGATCGACAAAGGCATCGTCCAGGACAATGTCTTTCCCAGCTTCCATCCGGCGCTGGATCTCCGCGAAGAAGATACGCTTACCTTCAAGGAGCTTCGCAGCTGTCGGGCATATCTCAGCGAGTTGCTTCTCTTGCTCTTCGAGCGGAAGAACAGTCATGCGAGTCGCAATTTCCTGTGCTTCATCGGCAATGGATTCAACACAGTCGACAGCTACAACCCGCGCATCATCTCCATATCTTTGACGGAAGAGTGCCGCCGAAACCGCCTGTACGATATGATTATAATCGAGCAGCGGAAGAAGATCGGCATACCGGTGCAGATCGTTAAGAGCGGTACCGACATAATCAGTCGAAACGGCTGTGGTTTCCCCCGATATCTGACAGTCTTCATAGAACAGAGGCGATTTCGGATCGTTCGGGATCTCAGCGTTGATCGCGTTGCAAAGCTCGCCATAGGCAGCGTGGATACTTTTCGAAGCCTCGCCACGTTCGGTGTGACTGGCCGCCCCATAAGCCTCGGTTTCCGATACGAGCCGGTCAAGGATGGCCGCCGCATCCGGGATGCGCTGTGCCAGAACCTTCGAAAGATAGGCTGGAACATCTTCTTGTTCGAAGACCGGGATTGAAGGAACAATCAGTCCAACCCGCATCGCATTGGCGATATAGCCTGCAAACTGGTTGGGATCGTCCGGGAAAGGCTCGCCTTTGAGAGCCGCGAAGAGTTCCTGTAGAGTTTGGCCTTGTTTTTCAGCCATTTTGAGGTGCTCTACCAACGCAAAGAGACGCGGGTTGAGAGCCAGCCGTTGCTGGGGCTGATACACGCCCCAAGTACGACCACTTGAGCCGCCTTTGGCGTACATTTCCTTGAAATCGATATGCCCATCAGCGGCTTCAGCGGTGGGATTGAGCATCAATGGATGGCTCTGACCCCAAAATGCGAGACTCCGGGCTAGAGTTGCCAGCACATGGTCCAGCGCACGACGGCTCACCTCTGACACACCGACTATCGGCAGCCCGTCGACCACTGGATGTTGATCGGTCTCGTCAGTCCATTGACCGACGCGAATAGGCGTGAAGAAGCTGAGCGGGCTGACTTTGACAGTAGCGCGGGTGAAGTAATTAAACAGCGCGCTGTCCAGGTTTCTTCCGCGCTTGCCGGTAAATTTCTTTGGATTTGCAGCAGCAGCCTCAAGATCCGCAACCACCTTGGGGGCGCTGAAGGCAACGGCTTTCAGGAAATCGGGTTCTTTGCGACAGGCCTCGCGCAAAGCTTGGCTCAATTGCTCGTTGCTCGATGTGAAAATAGTCTCGAAAGCCTCGCGAGCATCGGTCAGACCTGTGATAGCGTTGTCCGCTGTTCGAACCGCTTTGGCCACAGGTGCGAACTCATCGGCCACCCATCCGTCACAATCCAACTTGCTCGTCTTGCCATTAAACAGGTTTCGCTTTGCCTTGAGCAATTGGCGGCGCTTGTCCTGATCCAGTTCATCGATGCCAATCACAGGCTCCAGCAGATCGCAGGCGACCTGTGCCGCATCGCTCTGCAACACCTCAAGAGCTTGAATGGAGTCCAACTGGTCGCGAGCACCTTTGCTGTTCAACGCCTTGGTCGTGTCGAAAGACAGCGCAGCAAGCCGAAGGACAATGTGCGGGTGGTGCAGCAATGCCTGTTCTGTTTTTGTTGAAGAAAGCTCTTCATCAGGACTTTCGTCACGGGCTTCTACAAGCGTGAAATTATCCATCGTCATCACTCCTCACATCCAGGACAGGAAACGACGGATCACGAGCAGGGAAATACCAGCCCAGATTAGCGAACCGACGACATTGATAAGAGCATCGGGTGTGAAGAGAGTGCCTTCAAAACCGGCAACCAATACCCGGAGTGCGTGATAGCTGGGGGAGAAAACGTCGACGTATTCTGCCCAATCCAGCCATGGTCCCATGTCCGGCCTGGCGTCTGAGAAGAAGACCAGAACATAGCTCAGCACTGAAGCCAGCGCGAACATTGATGCACTGCGATTGACGAAACAGGCCGGTATCAATCCAAACAGGAAAACTGCACCAGCTGCGACAGGGATCGCAATCAGTCCTTGAAGATAATTGACCTGCGGCAAAGCTCCGGTCATCGCGACTGCCAGTGCTGACAAAAGTGACAATCCGATCACCACCAGCACGAAACCCCGGATCGCGTTCGATAGCGCAATTCCGACGGGGCTTATCTGGGTAACCAATATTCGCTTGTAAAAGCCGGCCTCTCTGTACGTCACAACTTGCGTCGCGAGCGTGAATGTCGCCACAAAGACCATGATCAGACCGATCATCAGCGGCAAGTAAAATGCCGCCGCCTCAGATCCGCCAGACACTATAGCCGAACCATAGATCATGTTGGGCGCAAGGAAGGTGAAAAAGACCGCGATAAAGGTCTTGAAGAACAGTTCGAGCTCGAACCTCGAAAACGCGAGAAGTGACTGGACCATTAAACTGCCTCCACCAGACGACTGTAGGCACCCTGCAACGTGGAAATTCCGTCGGGCATGCCCTCCAAAAGTGAGGGGACGCTGCCGTCAGCAACAATTTGTCCCTGGGCGATAACGATGACGCGGCTGCACAGCCGTTCGACTTCGTCCATGAAATGACTGGTGAGCAGCAGAGTACGATCGCCATCGCGCTGCCAGTTCTCGACAAACGTCCAGAGCTCTTCGCGGGCGATTGGATCGAGACCGGTGCTGGGTTCATCCAGAATGAGAATTTCCGGATCATTGATCAGTGCGAAGGCGAGCAAGGCGCGTTGCTTCAAGCCTCCGGAGAGTTCGGAGAGCCGCTTTTTCAGGTGGTCGGTCAAGCCAAGGCGTTCGACCAGGTCTCCATAGTCGCGAGGCACCCCGTAAAGATCGGAGTAAAGCTTCATGTAGCGACCTACGCGAACATGCGGGAACAAGGCAGCTTCTTGCAGCTGTACGCCGATCGTCGAGACAATTTTCGGGTTGCTCGGCACATCGTGGCCAAAGATGCTGACGCTGCCACTGGTTGCTTTGCGCAGGTTGACAATGATCTCGACTAGAGATGTTTTACCGGCGCCATTCTGACCGATAACTGCAGCCGCTTCACCGCGAGGAATAGAAAATGAAACATTGTCAAGCGCGGTCAGCTTGCCGTATTTTTTCGTGAGCGAACGCACGGTTATCGCATCACTTCGCCGACCAATACCAAACGAACTAGGATCCTGTTGTATCATGATCGGTGTCCTCATCTTGCGACGACAAAGCATCGCGTTGCCAAAAAAGTCGCTCTTGATGCGAAGTGCCTCTCCGCATCAGCTTGTCGGCAAACCAATATAAGTAACTGACAATTATGTGATTTCTTGATCACGTAAATTGTCTGACAGTTGTCTCTTCAGTTACATCCAGTCGTCTGCTCAACAGATCATTGGAATTTGGGCGTAAACAGGCCTACATTCGGTCTAAGTCGGTTCGAGTCGTAGGCTTCGGACCCAAATTATTGCCAAGCTGGCGAAACTGCGCCGGACGCTTGCGTCCACCAGACTTCACGCCCGACGCAGTTGGCTTGAGCAATTCCGGACCGGACGGGACGTGTCGCTTGCGATACGCGCCTGTCTGGTTCGGACCCTTAGCTCATCGGCTTCATTTCAGCTCGAACACACAGCACGATGTCGAACCGCAGCATGAGCCGGAAGCACAAGAGCTGATGGCACTCGACGCGCCGGTTTCAGGCATTGCCATCGCGTCACCAAGAGCGATGACTTCGAGATCGGCAAAGTCCGACAGCTCGAATGATTCGTCGAACTGCGACATGTCGAATTGAATTGCTCCTTTAGTCATTGCTCAGTCCTTACTTGAAGACGCAGCAGGACGTTGAAGCGCAGCACGAGCAAGAATTGCACGAGCTGATGCCGCTCGACGCGCCAGTTTCAGGCATCGCCATTGCATCGCCCAGGGCGACGACTTCGAGATCGGCAAAGTCAGACATTTCCGAAGCAAGATCGAAAGTATCGACGTCGAAGTTAAGAGCTTCTGCTTTCATGTTCTTCATCCTTACTTGAGATTGATGATGCAGCATGAAGTTGATGCGCAGCATGAGCAGGAGTTGCACGAGCTGATACCGCTGGAAGCGCCAGTTTCTGGCATTGCCATCGCATCACCCAGAGCAACAACTTCAAGATCAGCGAAGTCGCTCATTTCAGAAGCAAGGTCGAACGAATCAACATCAAAGCTCAGTTCTTCAGTCCTCATAGTATTACCCTCATAATTAAACCCCACCTTGGGGCCTTTACGGTCTGGCTACTGCCGGACTTCATTAAAATGAGTAACTATATTTTCTCTGTCAATAGAAAAAATGAGGTTTTTTCAGATACTTATTTCGTAAATGCAAATACTCCCGTCTTCTTCACCAAATTATGTTTGATGAATACTGACAGGAATAGATCGTCGCCAAATCAATGTTTGGCGATTAATTTATGCTGCGCGCAAAAGTGCGCTGGCTAGTCAGCCAGTGTCGCAAACATCTTGTGAAGAAGAATTCGGGATTGCGCCTCTCCAAAAAAGGAAGCCAATCCCGTCCAACAGACCCTCGATTTGAATACGGCTATCACTCGAAAATTCGCAAGTCAACGAATAGTTCGAAATAATGTTACCCTAAATAAGCATACGAACTGGTTTCTCCAACGTTTGGTCGAACTTTTGGGTTATGAATAAGTGCAGATCAAAATTTTCGGGGAATGTATCCTCATACACCCCAGGCTAGATCTAACGTAACTCGGCTCTACCAAGCTTTTTACATTCAAGTTCATTTATACTTATCAGTATTATTTAAGATACGCCGTACTATTCATATGACACGTTATGAAGTCCATTCGGTTTGACACATTGCGTGCGGCCCCATCGAACTGCAGTCGAGTAGACCGAGTTGTCGGGAAGCATGCAAACTGCGGAAAAAATTGATGATTTTCATTCTTTCCGCTGGCTCGCATTGCGGTGATCATGATCGCACCAGTCCGCGCGCACTTGAAATGGTTCGCCGTTTCACAAGCAGGTTTTTTGCGATTGCGGCAGCGCAGTGTGATCTGGACTGAAAATGCTGCGGCGCACTGTTCACACAATAAGTGTCAAGCTGGAGTAAGAGTCGAAACCTCTAGAGCGATCACTTCCAGCAGCCGCACACCCCATCTGTTTGCTTCGATTGAGGTACAATGCACTTCCACCCAATCCGAGAATCTGCGACCATGTTGTGATGCATCTTTTCGAGCTTCTCGTAGTCGCACATGTCTTAGCCGGCACAACCGGTCTTCTCGCTTTCTGGATCCCAATCGTGACACGAAAGGGGGGCCGGTCGCATCGCACTTGGGGCCGAGTCGCGTGCTTTGGTTTTATGATCGCGGGCGCTCTCGCCGTCGCCATGGCGTTATTGTCATTATACGGGCCAGAACACCGGATTCCTTCGTTCACCGATCGGGAGCTATTCGCAGGCCTGTTTGGCTGGATGATGCTGTATCTGGGTCTGCTTACCATTGGTTTCGCCGATTACGGCTTGGCAGTGGTCAAGCACTCGCGTGATCGGCAGAGCCTCAGGCGGACGCGATATCAGCTAGTGATAGCGTCGGTTGTCGTGTCCGCCGCTTGGTGTGGTGTTTACGGCTACTTGATCGGCGAAGTGCTGATGATCGCTGTCGCCTTGCTCGGACTTGTCGCGATGACCTTGCAACAAGTCTTTATCTGGCGCGCTACAGTGTCACGCATAGCCTATGTCGGTGAGCATTTCCGTGCGCTTCTGGGCATGGGAATCTCTGCGTACACAGCGTTCATGGCGGTCGGACTGATTCGCTGGATACCTGAAGAGGTGTTCAATCCCCTGATTTGGGCTGGTCCAAGCATCGTTGGCGTGGGCCTGATCATCTATTTCACGCTTCAGGCGAAACAGAAGCAAAAGGCCCGCGTGCGCAGCTGATCCACCCTGTTTGCCCTAAGTGACAGACCACATCCGCATAAGATTGGCGATGTTCTTGTCGAGCGTGAGAAGCTCCAGCGAATTCGAATCAAGCTTTTGCCGCAGCGAAACGCGCAAGTTCTCCAGATCGAACAGCAATTCGCGTTGCGCCTGATCGGCGACAAGGCTCTCGATCCAGCCCACACAGACGATTCGCTCTCCGTTAGTAACCGGACGCACCTCATGAATGCTTGTTGCGGGATACAGCACCATAAGCCCGGCCTTGGGCTTCACCTCGGACATCATCCCAGCGGAATGAATCGCCAATTCACCGCCCTCGTAGCTTTCGGGATCGGATAGAAACAGGGTGAAGGCGATGTCGGTCCTGAGCTTTACGCCGTCAGCACCCATGATCGCATTGTCGACATGCGGGCCATAATGGCCTTCATCCGCCGTTTTGCTGATCATGAGCTTGCTTATACGTCTTGGTCTTGCCGCGGCTCTCACGATCGAGTTTTCACTGACCAGAGGTCGCACCTGTTCTTCGACTTCACGCCCGACTGCATCGGACATGTCGGCCTGCAGATTCTGCTTCACTTCAGCGGCAACCTTTCCTGCCGTCGCACGCCCATCGCGCCAACTGAGCGCTTCTATCCGCCTTTGAAGGGCGGTAAGTTTAGCCTCGTCATCGAACGCCTTGATTGTCAGGATCATCGCACGCCGTATCCGATATTGAGTTGCACCTTTGAGCCCTCGCATTATTGTTTGGGCAACGCAGGAATATCCTTGGAGCAAGCGCAATGAAAGTCGCCTTAAAGACATGGACCGGGCTTGGTCTGGCTACAGCTTTGGTAGGCGCGGGGCTGGCAGGCTGTGCGGGCGAAGGCGGCGAGAACGGCGAAACTACGCCAGCGACCCAGGGCGGGGAATCTGGCGAAAGCGGCGGCGAGGCTGGAGAAGGCGAAGGCGGCGAGTCTGGCGAAAGTGGCGGCGACATCGGGAAGCTGCCTTTGCCGAAACGGGTGGTGTTCATGTCGGGCCATGTTGCTGCAGGAATTGCGCTCTACCGCGCTGGGAATAGCGAAGCCGCCGCTCCGCATCTGCTCCATCCAGTCTCTGAAACGCACGCCGATGAGCGAGCAGGTCTTGCCGAGCTAGGATTTGACGCATCGCCGTTCGAATCGGTTTCTGCAGCGCTTGAAGCTGGAAAGCCAGCCGAGGAGATCGAACCTCAGCTGAATGCTGCCGAAGCCAATATTGCCAAGCTCAGACAAGATGCCGGCGGTGATACGGCCGAATTGATCAGATACCTGATGGAAGTTGCATCCGAGGAATACGCTATTGCGGTGCCGGACACATCTGTTGTTGACCCGGCTGAATATCAGGATGCGTGGGGTTTTGTCGTTATCGCACGTGAACTTGCTGACGGTCTGGATGCGCCAAAGGCGTCTGAAGTCCGCACGACCCTCGACACTATGCTCAGTCTCTGGCCGGACGATGCACCTATCCCGCCAGACAACCCCGCTTCGGCGGGGCAGGTCTCGGCACTGGCTTCGAGGGTGGCGCTCGACCTGCCGCAAACCTGACAGGGGAATTCAGTCTTCGCCGGCAATTCCTTTCGCGAGGAGTGTGTTAACTGCGGTTGCGACCTCCTCCGGCGAAAGCGGAGCTGCTTCGTCTTCCCAAACTACGTAACGCAGGCCAACAAAGACGTTCATTCCCATCAAGGCCCAGGCTTCGAGTTCGCCGAGATCCTCGCGAAATTCCCCGCTCTTGCCACCAGCTTCGAGTCGCGCTGCGATCCGGCCGGCGATAGTTTCGTAGTGACGCCGGTAACTTGCCGGATCGACGAATTCCGCTTCGTCGATGATGCGATAAATTTCACGATGTTCCTTCGCGAATTGCAAGAAGGCCGTCAGCGCAGCTTGCTCGATCTTCAGCGCACCCATGTCCTTTGAAAGCGCGGCGCGCGCACTGCTCTGGACCGTCGCGCTCATATCGGCGACCAACGCCCGGAACAATGCATCCTTACTGTCAAAGTAGGTGTAAAAACTGCCCAAAGCGACGCCTGCGCGGCGAGTGATCGAACTGACAGACGCTTCGTGAAAGCCCTTTTCACCAAATTCGATAGCGGAGGCATCAAGCAACTTGCGCAAGGTTTTTCGGCCTCGCTCAGTGCGCGGCACCTTGCTGTCTGTGACCCCCGGCGAACTTTGTGCCGGGCTACCGGCTATCTGGTCCATTCCCCTACTCCTCGACCTGTGCGTAGGCGGCCCAGCGGTACGAGACAAGTCTAAACTTGAAAGTTGGTTCAACTTTCAATATTGAGATTGGTACAAGAGGGTTTGGAGAGGAACCAGCCATGAACACTGTACTTCGCACCCAAGCGATACTGCTTGCCGGCTGCGCCAGTCTTGCCACCGTATCGACTCAGGCTTTTGCTCAGGATGCAACCGGCAGTGCGACGATCGGTGACAACGAGTTCGTAGATGAGGACACAGGTCCGGGAATCATTGTCACCGCACGCAGGCGTGAAGAGGCACTTATCGATGTGCCGCTATCAGTCACGGCAATCACGGGCGATTCGCTTGAGCAGCAGGGTGTTCAGTCCCTTACCGAGGTTGCCCAGCAGGTGCCGAACATCACGCTGGAGGTGAGCCGCGGGACCAACACCACGCTCACTGCCTTTATCCGCGGCGTTGGCCAGCAAGACCCAGTGGCTGGCTTTGAAGCAGGCGTCGGTCTCTATATTGATGATGTCTACCTGAACCGGCCGCAAGCAGCTGTTCTAGACATATATGATGTTGAGCGGATCGAGGTTCTGCGCGGCCCACAAGGCACATTGTATGGTCGCAACACGATCGGTGGCGCGATCAAATATGTCACTGCGGAATTGCCTGACGAAACCAGTGTCAGCATTCGCGGCACCTACGGCTCTTTCGATCAGGCCGATCTGATCATTAGCGGATCGACCCCGATAACCGACAGCCTCAAGATTGGGGCCAGCGGCGCTCGGCTTTCACGCGGAGGTTTCGGTGACAACCTCAATCTCGGCACCGAAAACTACAACAAGGATGTGTGGGCAGCACGCGGAACTATAGAGTTCGACAACGGGCCGGTTTTCGTCCGTTTGTCCGGCGACTACGTGCTTGATGAAAGCGAAGCGCGACAAGGCGGTCGGTTGATCACCAGCCTGTTTACCGGCGCGCCGGTGCTGGACAATGTGTTTGACACCCGTGCAGGCCTCGACGTCGTCGATCAGGAAGTCGAAGCCTATGGTGGCGCGCTGAATATCGCGATCGAACTGACGGACACGCTGACGCTCAAATCAATCACCGGCTATCGTGAAGACAAATCGACCACGCCGATCGATTTTGACAGTCTGCCCGCAGCGGATCTTGATGTGCCAGCGATCTACGAAAACGATCAATTCAGTCAGGAGCTTCAGCTGCTGTATGAAGGCGACCGGCTTTCCGGCGTCTTGGGCTTCTACTATCTGGACGCCAACGCCTTCACCGCATTCGATGTTGCACTGTTCAACACTGGCGATCTGATCAACCTGCCCGGTCTTAACGCACAAACTCTGGGCGATGTTGGAACAAAGACATGGTCTGTTTTCGGCGACTTCACTTTTGATGTAACAGACACCCTGAGCATTTCGGTAGGCGGGCGCTACACCAATGATGAGCGCACCAGCCGAGTTTTGCGCACCACCTTTATTGGCGGGTTCTCGGACCTCTTTGTGCCTGGCAGCGCAGCGATCCCAATCGCAACCACCAGCGACTTCGAAGGCAGCGAGACCTTTGAAGACTTCAACCCACGTGCTTCGATCAGCTGGCAACCAACGCGCGATCACAACATCTACTTCACCTATTCCCAAGGCTTCAAAGGTGGCGGCTTCGACCCGCGGGGACAGACGACCGCCGCACCAGACCTCGACGGTGATGGTGATGTGGATTTCGATGACCAGTTCGAATTCCTGCGGTTCGCTCCGGAAACGGTGGACAGCTATGAATTGGGGTGGAAAGCTTCGCTGCTCGACAATCGCCTGAATATCAGTCTGGCCGCATTTCTTGGCTCATATGACGATGTTCAGATCCCCGGATCGGTCGGGCTCGACACCAATGGCGATGGAGTGAATGACAGTTTTATCGGAATCACGTCGAACGCGGCCTCTGCCGACGTGAACGGTTTGGAGTTCGAAGGTAATGCACTGGTAGGGCGCGATTTCTGGGGCGATGGCAGCCGCTTGAACGTCAATTGGTCGCTGGGCGTGCTGGATGCGAGTTTCAACGAATTCATCGATGCGTTCGGTGTTGATGTCGCGGACCAGCGAGTGTTCCAGAACACGCCTGACGTAACAGCCCATATGGGATTCGTGCTGGGCGTGCCTGCAGCGGACGGCATGATCGATTTCATCGGCACGGCTGCCTTGCGCGGCGATGCGAGCCAATTCGAAACGCCCAATCCGTTCCTTGATCAGGATAGTTTTGTGTTGGTCGACGCCAGCATCGTCTACACCAGTGACAGCGGGCTTTTCTCAATCGGCGGTCACGTGAAGAACCTGTTCGACAAGGAATACATTGTCGCCGGGTATAATTTCGTCGCCGGCGGCACGCCTCCGGGCACTCCATTTGTATCGACGCTTGGCCTCGAAGGCACGCTCACGGGGTTCTATGGCGACCCAAGGCGGTTCTTTGTGACTGCCGAAGTGAATTTCTAAGGCGCTCGCCTAGGGGTCAGCGCCTCTCTCCAAACCCTTGCGCTAACCCCACCCCAACAAGTCTTTCAAATCGCTGCGGCAGGCTCTAAGCGCTGCGCATGCATGACATTCGACTAATCCGAGACGATCCCGATGGTTTTGACGCTGTTCTTGCACGGCGCGGTGCGGAACCAATCGCCAAAGCGGTTGTCGCGCTTGATGAAGAGCGCCGAAAGCTCACCACTCAGCTTCAGGAAGCACAATCACGCCGCAATGAGGCGTCAAAGGCAATCGGACAGGCCATGGGTCAGGGCGACACCGAAAAGGCCGAAGCTCTGAAAGCCGAGGTTGCTGAACTCAAGAAAACGATGCCAGATCTAGAAGAACGCGAGCGTACCGTTGCTGAGCAATTAAGGGCGACGATGCTGGCTTTGCCCAATTTGCTTGATCCTTCTGTACCAGACGGTGAAAGCGAGGAGGACAATGTCTTCCTGCGGGATTGGGGTGAAAAGCCGAGCTTCGATTTCGAACCTCAGGAACACGCCGACATTGCGCCCGCGCTGGGAATGGACTTCGAAACAGGCACAAAGATCTCGGGGGCGCGGTTTACTTTCCTGCGGGGAGACATCGCACGGCTGCACCGTGCATTGGGCCAGTTCATGCTGGATACCAACACCGGCAAGCACGGATACACGGAATGCAATCCCCCGCTGCTGATCAATGAAGAAGCAGGCTATGGCACGGGACAGCTTCCAAAATTTGCCGAGGATCTGTTTCGCACCACCGATGGGCGACTGCTGATCTCCACATCGGAAATGACATTAGGCAACTCATTTCGCGAGCAGATATTCGCCGAAAGTGATTTCCCGATGCGCGTGACAGCACTGACCCCATGCTTCCGCTCCGAAGCAGGGGCTGCAGGACGCGATACTCGCGGATTCATTCGTCAACATCAGTTCGAAAAGGTCGAATTGATCAGCGCGGCCTTGCCAGAGAAGGCCCCAGAAGAGCTTGAAAGGATCACATCGATTGCAGAAGGGCTGCTTCAGGCGCTTGGCTTGCACTACCGCGTGGTTGCTCTTTGCGCCGGCGACATGGGCAATATGATGAAGACCTATGATCTCGAAGTCTGGCTACCCGGCCAGGGCGCCTATCGCGAAATTAGCTCGTGCTCCGACGGCGGCACCTACCAACCTCGCCGGATGAATGCACGGTATCGGCCTGAAGGGGAGAAAAAGACCGAATTCTTCCATCTATTGAATGGCTCAGGTCTAGCAGTTGGTCGAACACTGGTTGCGATCATGGAGAACTATCAGCAAGCCGATGGTTCAGTGCGGATACCCGAGGTACTTATCCCTTACATGGGCGGTGTGACCAAGCTGGAGCCAACGTCCTGATGCGGATCCTTCTTACCAATGACGATGGCTACCACGCGCCCGGTTTCGAAGTTCTCGAAGAGATTGCGCGGCAATTCTCGGACGACATCTGGATTTGCGCCCCGTCTGAGGAACAATCCGGTGCAGGTCATTCGCTAACTCTGAATAGCCCGGTCCGCTTACAGAAATTTACCGAACGCCGCTTCGCCGTAACCGGGACACCGACTGACAGCGTCATGATGGCGCTTCGCGAAGTGATGGACGGGCCTCCCGACTTGATCCTTTCTGGCGTCAATCGCGGCGCCAATCTTGGTGATGACATCACGTATTCAGGGACGGTCTCTGCCGCGATCGAAGGGGCGCTTGCAGGTATCCGCGCCATCGCGCTGAGCCAAGTATACTCACGCGAGATGAACAGCGATGAAGAGATGTTCGGCGCAGCCCGTGAATGGGGACCCAAAGTCATACAACCGCTGCTTGATGCGCCCTTTGCGGAGAGAACTCTGGTCAATGTGAATTTTCCACCACTCGCAGCGAAAGACGTGAAAGGCATCCGCGTTGTCCGGCAGGGTTTTCATGACTATTCACGGGGCTCTATTGTCGAGGGAAAAGACCCACGCGGCCATCGATATTTCTGGTTTGGGCTTCATGCCATCGAGCACACGCTCGATCATGGCACCGATCTGGAAGCCATCGATGACGGCCATATCGCGGTGACACCACTGCAACTCGATCTGACCCATTATTCATCGATTGATACGCTGGCTGGACGTTTCGAGGCCTAAGGCTCTAAAGATACGCGCGAATGGCTAACAAGCAGATCGCAACAGGGGGCTCATCCAAGCAGCCGCGGCTAAGCAAGCGTCGCTTCAAGCCCTTGCGCCGTGCGGTTAAGCTGCCCGTGTGGGGCGACCTCAGCATTCGCCTTGGTGCTGCCCTGTTCCTGATTTTCATAGTGGTGATGATCCACTGGTTTGATCGCGGTGGTTTGGTCGATAATTTCGATGGCGAGGTCAGCTTTCTCGACATCGTCTATTTCACCATGATCTCGATCACCACCACTGGCTTTGGCGATATCGCCCCGATCAGCGACCGCGCTCGTCTGATCGAAGCGGTGATCGTCACACCGATCCGATTTCTGGTGTTCTTCATTTTCGTAGGCACCGCCTACAATTTCATCATCAAGCGCAGCTGGGAGAAGTGGCGCATGGCCAAAATCCAGGATCAATTGAGCGGCCATGTCGTCGTACTCGGCTATGGCATATCAGGCTCGCAAAGCGTCGAAGAACTGATCGAACGCGGCAGCGACGCCAGCAACATCGTGGTTGTTGATCCTAGCGAGGAACGACTGCACGAAGCAGAGAAACTCGGCGTCAACGTGATGGCCGCGGACGCAACACGAGATGAAACGCTAAAGGCAGTGCGTATTCATGAAGCCAGCAGTGTTCTGGTTTCTGCAGGGCGCGATGACACATCAATCCTAATCGTCTTGACCGTGCGCCATCTGGCTCCGCGCGTTCCGATTAGCGTGGTCGTGCGCGCAGACGACAACGAATTGCTGGCGCGCCAGGCAGGCGCGAACAATGTCATAAACCCGGTCCGTTTTACCGGACTTCTGCTAGCGGGCAGCGCGCAAGGAACTCACATTGCCGATTACCTTGCCGACCTTGCTTCCGTTACCGGCCGGGTCCAATTGGTCGAACGCGTCGTCGATAAAGACGAATGCGGCTGCTCGATCGCAGAACTTAAGACCGGTGGCCGGGGATTGCGGATCTACCGCAACGGGCGGGCCATCGGCTTTTGGGAGGAAGAGTGTCAAAGTCTCCAGCCCGGCGATGTAATCGTGGAAATTGTGCCTTCCGGGAACGGGAATGGGGACGGCTAGGTCCTCACAAAGCCAGGAAGAGAACTCCTACGCTAGATGGTATTCCGAGCACTCATGTCTCAGCTGCCACGGTCCCGCAGCATCAAGGATCAGCAAACCCTCGCGCGATAGAGATAGAATGCCTTTCGTAGACCGGCCTTATCCAACGCATCACCCAAATCGCCGCTGAGGAAGAACGACTTAAACAGAGTCTGATCCACCCAAACATCCGCTCCGTCAGTCGCGAGATTGCTCACGGCGATGTTGTCATCAGACATAGTCCAGGGAAGATTCCAAATCCTACCCGTTCCTCCAAAGGTATCTTTCTCGGGAGTTTGATCAGGCAAAAAAGCACTCTTGGAATTTCCGAAGACCAAGCTGAAGTAATCTTCAGCCAGCTTCGTTGTACCATCCCCATGGAAGACACCATCCACAACCGGATACAGCGCCCCGGCCCCCAAATCGAACTGGGAAATTATGTCGGCAGCTTTCTCGGAAACGATGACATGCCCCTTGGCCAAGAAAAGGTCCGGCGTGCCCTTTTCTATGCTTGTCCGCACTTGGCTTTGGTCATCAACATCTGACACAATCTTGATAGGACACTGCTCAACCGGGACTGGCATTCCGTATTGGTTTAACTGAACCCCCGTGTGCTCAAACTTATCCTGCGGACAAGGATACTCGACCACGACATCCAGGCCTAAAGTTGCGACATCGTTGAGCGCGCTGCTCACCCATACGTGTTGATCCATGTGTCTACCTGCTTCGTCAAAGGATGTACTCGATTCACCAATCGGTGCGGCGCTTGGATATTTGTCGCATAGTAGCCCTCGGCCTAAAATCCGGTTACGCCCGCTCGCATTTGACCGAGACATTCATCGGAACAACAACATTGCCCCGCCCATTGCGGCCATGCCTACAATCATGTGTCCGGCATCAATGATGAAGTGCTTAAAAGTCTTGCGCAGGTAGAGGTAGTGAATCCCGACCGCCGGGATCATCACGCCAACAGCAAAGCCGACCGCCATCATCATAACGACATGTTGTGCCGGGTTGGTCCGCTCGAGCAGATGCCAAAGCACCATCGCAATCAGCATTTCGAACAGGAGTGTCAGACCAAATAGCACGGCCATATTGCCGCTCTGAACGTCTTCATCGGACATGCCCGCCGCGTTTTGCCAAGCCTTGCTGAATAGAACCCCGTACCAGATCGCACCTACGATGAAGAACGCGGTTGCTCCGGCAAGAACCGGCCAAAGTGCGAAATCATTCATGTTTCCATCCTCCTCAGGCTACCGACGTGTTGGTAGCGCAATCGATTGATACGGTGTAGAGGCGCGGCCAATCATGAACACCACCTCCCTCCCCGATCAGAAACGCGTCGGCATGGTCAGCCTTGGTTGTCCCAAGGCCCTGGTCGATTCTGAGCGCATCCTGACCCGCTTGCGCGCCGATGGCTATGCAATGTCGCCTGACTACGAAGGCGCAGACGTTGTGCTGGTGAACACCTGTGGCTTCCTCGATAGCGCAAAGGAAGAGAGCCTTGCCGCAATCGGCGAAGCGATCTCCGAAAATGGCCGCGTGATCGTGACCGGCTGCATGGGTGAAGAAGCCGAAGCGATCCGGGCCGCTCACCCCCAAGTTCTCGCCGTGACCGGAGCGCATCAATATGAGGCTGTTGTGGAGGCTGTGCACGAGCACGCGCCGCCATCGCAAGGACCGTTTGTCGACCTGATCCCTCAGCCCGACGTGAAGCTGACACCGCGCCACTACAGCTACCTCAAGATATCCGAAGGCTGCAATCATTCCTGCTCGTTTTGCATCATCCCGGACCTTCGCGGAAAGCTAGCGAGCCGCCGGATTGATGCGGTGCTTCGCGAAGCCGAGAAACTGGTTGCCGCAGGAACCAAAGAGCTGCTGGTGATCAGTCAGGACACCTCAGCGTATGGAGTGGATACCCGCCACGAGGAACGCGATTGGAAGGGTTCGCCCGTTCGCGCCCATATGACCGATATGGCGCGTGAGCTTGGGCAATTGCGCACCACCGATGGCACGCCGCCTTGGGTACGGCTGCACTATGTCTACCCTTACCCGCATGTCGACAAGGTCATCCCGCTGATGGCTGAGGGGCTGCTGACGCCCTATCTCGACATTCCGTTTCAGCACGCCTCGCCCAGCGTCCTCAAATCCATGCGCCGCCCGGCTAATGAAGCGAAGGTGCTCGACAGGTTGAAGAACTGGCGCGACATCTGCCCGGATATTGCAGTACGATCCAGCTTCGTAGTCGGCTTTCCCGGCGAGACAGAAGAGGACTTCCAGTACCTTCTCGATTGGCTCGAAGAGGCACAACTTGACCGGGTAGGAGGCTTTCGATTTGAGCCGGTAGAGGGCGCAGCCGCCAATGCCCTGCCTGATCCAGTCCCAGAAGAGGTAAAGGAAGAGCGCTACCAACGCCTGATGGAAGTGACTGCCCGGATCAGCGCCGCCAAGCTCGCCGCCAAAGTCGGTCGCGCAATCCCGGTCATCATCGATGAAGTCGGGGAGCCGGATGAAGACGGCGATATCGGCGCAACCGGTCGCAGTCAGGCAGACGCGCCTGAAATCGATGGAGCGGTGTATCTGCGCAATGTCCCGGAAACGCTGACCGCTGGCGATATTGTGACGGCGACAGTGGAAGAGGCCGACGCGCATGATCTGTTTGGGGTGATCGCTTAGGCTTCGCTCTTTTGATCTGATAATGCGCGGATACGCGCCATTATCATATCGGTTTGGTCCTGAAGCAGAAAGCTTCCGGCGTCCGCAACGAATTCAATTGGCTCGAAGCCGAAATTTGCGCTCGCTCGCTCAGCTTCAATCGGGCTGATTGTGGCATCGTTTTCGCCATAGATCATGTGCACTGGGACTGTGATGTCCCGGCAATACTTGCTCCAGTCGGCTGCCCAAGTGATCATCGTCTCGGCGGTCCCGACGAATCGCCCACGCACCACATAGGTCGCCGCGCTCCGAAGCATTCGGACCATAGCGGGTTTCTGGATCGCTGCGAGCTCACGATCACATCCGCGATAGAACTCTTCCACGAAACGATGGAATTCGCCCGTCCCAATCGTCGCCAACATGGCCCTTTGATAAATCTTGGCAAAAGTCGGCGCGATCCGCACCAGCCTGACCTGCCGTCGATGAGCGGGACGATAGGAAGCCATGCCCTGCGCATCGAAGATAGGCAGAAAACTCCCTGCGCCAATCGCGGACACAACCATGTCCGGATGTTTCTGCACGAATGCAAACATGTACGGCGCACCCGCCTGAGTCGTCAGAGTGGAGCAGCGTTTCACGCCAAGATGCTCCAGAAAAGCCGGTAGCCGCTCCGCAAACTCCGCCACGGCCTTCATGCCTTGTGTGTCAGCAGTGGTCTCACCGTGATGTGGTCGCCATGGCGCAATGATACGAAGCCCAAATCGCCGTGCCGCATTGGCAACTTCCGGGGTTAGGAGCGCGCCTTCGATCGGGTGAAAGTAGAGGATTGGAATTCCACCTGGATCGCCGTGTTCTTCCCAGGCGATGCATTCATTCTCATTCGGCCGGAAATGTTTGTCGCAACGGTGTTCTTCAACATCCAGTCGCTCTGCGGGCATTTCGAGTGAATGCACAAACCCGGCATAGAGCAGCAGCAGTTCTTCTTTGGAATTGATCGACAGTTTGCGTTGCAACGCCTTCATCTGATTGCGGGCCGTTCCCAACGATCTGCCGCGCTTATCGGCGAACTCTCTTAAAGAGCCTCCTGTTACCAGATGGCGAACCAACGCGATCTCCGTTTCAGTCAGTCGCAGTGCTTGGCTGAATGCTTCGCCGCTGCGTTCGCTCCAACGCAGGCGCACTGCATCAAAGCCGATGATCGTGTCGGCATCACGGTGATGCAGTCTCGCTGTGAACCAAAGACCTTTTTCATCCTGTTCACTGGTATGCAGACGGAAAAAGCCACCAAAGCCCTCATTTTCATCAAGCGCGGTGCCATTCTTCAGCAAATCGACCAGTCTTTGCCGATCATCCGCTTCGCTCGCTGGCTCGAACAGCCAAGCGGGTAACTCGCGGTCTGTAGCGATTTGATCGTTCGCAAAGACAGCATTGTTGGCAAACGCGATCCGGAACTGTTGGTCGATAGCCAAATCGAAACTGAGTCTATCAGTCTTCTGCGTGTTCAGGTTGCTGTGATCCAGCCGATCATTGGGAAAAACATTTTCAAGGATCTCTGCCGCGTTGCTGAAATGCAATTCGACCGATTCGCCAAACGCGCCGGTTGATCCTTCAAACTCGCTCAGGTCATGAAGCAGATCGACAAGGACACCCGGGCGCGTAACAGCCGTGTAGGCTCGCGCAACGATCGCTTCGAGATCTGTTTTTTCATCAGCCAAGTTCGGTATCCGCTTCGTGTGTCCGCTCAGCTCGCAAGCCACAGGAATTGGCCAGTGGCTTAAAGCATCGTAGCCAACCTGCAAAAGCCAAGACGAGAATGCACCGGGACAATGCACCCTCGCCAAAGCAAACCATCAGACAAGTTGCAATACAGTTACTTCACGCAGTATTTGCCGCTCGTCTTCAAGCCAGTGGGGCAATCGCCATTGCGCACTTCTGCGTAATCACCGCTGTCACCCACACAGTATTTTTGCGAGCTCTTGAAGCCTGTCGGGCAGCTGCCGACTTTAACGATCGCGACCATCCCGCTGGTGGAAACGCAGCTTGATCCTTTTGATTTGAATCCGGTCGGGCATGAGCCGTTTTTCGCCACTTCTGTTGAGCTGGATTGCGCAGCAGCTGGAGAGACCAGCATCGGAGCAGTTCCAAGGGTGAGAGCCGCTGAAAGCAGCGCGATACGAATACGCATGAATTTTCCTTTCTTGTGAGAATTCAAAGCGGCGACCTGCCTCATTCAGTTAGAGCGACAGAGGCAGGCCGCCACACACGCCGAGACCGGGGATCGCTTTCCGGCAGCGCGACGTGATTGGGTTAAGATCAGCGATCAGCTTCCCGGACCGCGCCTGAAAGTGAAAGCCAAGGCAATCTGGCCGGTGTTCTTGTTGTAGTGCTGGCAGAAGAAATCGGTGCCTGGATCGGTGTGGAGCGATGGCATGGCGAATGTCAGCATCGACCGTCCGCGGCCATCCAAGTACTTTTCGTAAGCACCGGAACGGCTTGAATTGCTGCCAGCGGCAGTCGGTGTGTAGCCCAGTGAATGGCCTGTATGGAGCATCACGTCTTTGCCCTTGTATCCATCGGCGGGCGGACGCGTTCCGCGGTTCAGCTGCTCGCTGCCATCATAAGACACGCATTGCAGATCATAATCGTATTTGTTGCCAGCATACTTTGCCTTGTCGAGTTCGACATAAAGAACGTCGCCAACTCCCATTGCAGGGAAAAGACAACCGCTCTGGGCTTTGACTGGCTGGCGATCAATCAGACCCGTACGTTCTTCTGTGTTTAGACCCTGACTGAATGTGTACGTGCCACCTTTTGCAATGAACGCATTGCCGAGACCCAACTTGGCGCAGTTGATCTGTTGGACATATTTGGCAGGGGCCGGTCCAGCTTTGCCTTTATGACCCTTATAGCGCGACGACGTGCGTAGCCGTGCGTTGCGCTCTGACCTGATCCCGCTGATTGTATTCGGGCCGCCGGAACGCGTTGATCCGTTGACCACGGCGTCGACTGCATCAGCAGCTTGTTCAGCCTCTTTCTTCTTCTTGTTGGCTTTCTTGAGACCCTTTTTGATTTTATCGAAAGGCCCAGCCGCTTCCGCCGGTGCAGGAGCGAAAACACTGGTGGCCACCATTCCGGTAGCAAGTGCACTGCCCGCAAGCGCTATCATTATTCTGTTCATGGATACGATCCTCGAAGCTTGGCCGCGGCCACAAGGCCAACAGCGCGTTAAAGAGGATTGCCTGTTAGGATCGGCCCATGTGCTCCTGAATATCCCAGATGGGACAAATCGCATGGATATTTTTCAGGAACCTGCTCCAGGCTCGGAAATATTGATCTTATGTCGATTACAATTGGTTCAAAGTTCGCCTTCCATCTCAACCAACGGACTGATGCGCTGCTGCAATTCGAAGTTGCTGCTTTGCCAGAACAGCACGTGGTCGACAGCGAAACGCAGATTGGCGGTGGGATAGAATTCACGAAAGTTCCGGCACAAGATGACATAGGTGAACGCCTGTGGCTTCGCGCAACCGGACGGATCGAAGTCAATTATCGCGCGAAAGTTGAAACGGATCGCATGCTCGCGCCGCTGGACCAATTGGATGCGTTGCCGCTCAAAGATTTACCCGGTGAAGCTGTCCAATATCTGTTTGATTCAAGATATTGCCGGGCTGATGCCTATCAAACGCTGGTTGAGAGCGAATTTGCCGGAACGCAGGGCGGAACGCGCATCGCCGCCATCCGCGATTGGATCGCAAACTCGTTTGAATATTCTCCCGGCGCAAGCGATGTCGGCACGGATGCTTCCGACAGCTTCATCGCTCGGCGCGGGATCTGCCGCGACTATGCCCACGTCCTGATCCTGCTGGCCCGAGCCTCGGCAATACCGGCGCGTTATGTCGCGTGCTATGCGCCCGGAGTAACTCCGCAGGACTTTCACGCCATCGCTGAAGTGTTTCTGGCCGACCCAGAAATCCAAGGAGGCGGCACCTGGCAATTGGTCGATGCAACCGGGATGGCGGACCTTTCGAAAGCTGCGAAAATTGGTATCGGGCGCGACGCCGCCGATGTGAGCTTTCTAACGACTTTTGGCCCGATGCAGTTCCTGTCGAGCTCGGTTCATGTAACTGAAGATTAGCGCTGGATTATGCGCTGCCGCGCTTCAGCAGCTTCACTGGAACACGTTGGATGCTGGGATGCGGACCATCGCCAGTTACCGCTTCCACCAACATGCGACCTGCCTGATCCAGATCGGGTTCAATCGTGGTTAGCGGCGGCGTGGTCAGTTCACTGGCTGGAATGCCATCAAAGCCGGCGATCTTCACATCATCGGGGATCGTGATATTCGCGGCTTGCAAGGCTTCCATCACTCCGAACGCGAGTGCATCGCACACTGCGAAGATGCCATCAAACGTGGTGCCTTCTTTCAACAGGGTCTCGGCCGCCAGCCGTCCTTGCTCGCGTCGTGCACCGCCTGGCTCGATCTCCGCAAGATGCGCGGTAACGCCGAGTTCGCGGGCGCGCGCCAGAAAAGCATCGACACGCTCTGAAAACTGACGCTGCACACTGGTATGCGAGCCGACACAGATCAACTCATTGCAACCCTTTTCAACCAAATGCTCCGCTGCCAGACGCGCCCCCGCTTCGTTGTCCGAAGAAACCCAGTCAAGATCTCCAAGAGGCGAACCCCAATAGGCCACCGGCTGGGTTGTCTCGCCAATCTTGCGAAAATACTCCCAAGCTGCCCTGTTGGCTGTAGTCCCGATAACAATCAGGCCTTCTGCTTGCCCACGCTCAACAAAGTGTCCGAACAGTTTGTCTTCTTCGGCTTGCAGCGAAACCAGCACTTCAAGGTCTCGCTCCGCCGCGGCGGCGCAGATCCCGCCTAGCAATGCATACGAGAATGGATTGACGTCGCGAGCCCCGCCTCCCGGTTTGCAAATTACTACCGTTGCCAGAGTGCCTGTGTGGCCACGCCGCAAGCGAGCAGCGCGTTCATCTACAAAATATCCGAGTTCCTTCGCTGCCTTGAGCACTTTCTCTCGCGTGGCTGCGCTGATCATATCCGATCCGGAAAGCGCACGCGAAACGGTCGGCTGGCTGACGCCAGCACGCTCGGCTACTTCAAAACTTGTCACCCTTCCGGGTTTGCGTGTCGCATCTGTCTTGGGCGCGTCCAAAGCCTGATCCCTCCGGCAAAGCGCACGTCGACGCAGACGCCGCTCATTTGAATAGCTATGCGAGCTATGGCCCAGTTTTGCGCATCGCGCTAGGAGGCAGTCACAATGTTCCAGAGCTGCGCCGTTGGGAGATCCGTTGAATGGCCGCGCCCGTAATTTCCGCTGATCGTTTGCTGCTTTTTGGAGCCACCGGCGATCTCTCTCGCCGCATGCTTTTGCCTTCGCTCTGTGCGATGGATGCGGACGGCCTGTTACCCGAAAACCTTCGGATAATCGGCACTGCGCGCAGCGATATGACCGACCAGGATTTTCGTCAGATGGCGCGCGAAGCGCTGGAAACGTTCCTGCCGGATGAGCGCCGCGGCGGGATGGCAGAATTTCTCAACAAGCTGTCTTACCAATCGCTCGATGCAACAACTCTGGAAGGTTTCGACGCGCTCGCCGCGAAAGTCGGTCCATCGCAGAGCGAAGAAGGCGACGGTGGGCTGGCGATTTTCCTTTCGACCGCGCCCAGCCTGTTTGGGCCAACCATTGCCGGATTGCAGCATGCGGGTTTGACCGGCGATAACGTCAGAATCGGACTGGAAAAGCCGCTGGGTACGGATTTGGAAAGCAGCTGCGCAATCAATGATGCGGTGGCTGAAGCCTTCAGCGAAGACCGGATCTTTCGTATCGATCACTATCTCGGCAAGGAGACGGTGCAGAACCTGCTCGCGCTTCGCTTTGCCAATATCCTGTTCGAACCGATCTGGAACTCGAACTATATCGAGCATGTCCAGATAACCGTTGCTGAAACGGTCGGTCTGGAATCGAGAGTGGCCTATTACGACGATAGCGGTGCGCTGCGCGACATGGTGCAGAACCATATGCTGCAATTGCTGGCGCTGGTCGCGATGGAGCCGCCGACCAGCTTTGACGCAACGGCTGTGCGCGATGAAAAGGTCAAAGTGCTGCGCGCTCTGCGCAAAGTGGACGCCAGCGAAACGGTGACCGGACAATACCGGGCCGGCGCGATCAACGGCGAAGCTGTTCCAGGCTATGATGAAGAACTGGGCAAAAACAGCCACACGGAAACATTCGTCGCACTCAAGGCACATGTCGATAACTGGCGCTGGAAAGGCGTGCCATTCTATTTGCGCACCGGGAAACGTCTGCCTGAACGCGTGACCGAAATCCTGGTACAATTCCGCTGCGTGCCGCACTCCATCTTCGAAGGCATGGGCGCAGGCATGCAGCCCAACAAGCTGTTGATCGGCATTCAGCCCGAAGAGAATGTTACGCTTTCCTTCATGGCCAAGGTTCCGGGTCTTGGGGTCGATGGCGTCAAACTGCGCGAAGTACCGCTTGAAATCACCATGCCCGATGCCTTCGTCGGCCAGCACCGCCGGATTGCCTATGAACGGCTGTTGCTCGATCTGATCGGCGGCGATCAAACCCTGTTCGTGCGCCGCGATGAAGTGGAGGCGCAGTGGCAATGGGTCGATGCGATCCGCGCCGTCTGGGAGGACGCGGGCATCACGCCCAAGACTTACGGCGCCGGCACTTGGGGGCCTAGCGCCGCGATAGCATTGGCTGAGCGTGACGGAGTGAGCTGGCATGAGTGATCTCAACGATACTATTCACCGCGTCACGCAGCGGGTGATCGAGAATTCGCGCACCAAGCGCACCGCCTATCTCGAGCTGATGAAGCGCGAAGGCGATCGCAAGCCTGAGCATAAGAATATCGCCTGCTCCAATCTCGCGCACGCCTTTGCTGGGGCGCTAGAGGATCAGGACGCGATGAAACGCAAGCGCGGCCCCAATATCGGGATTGTGACCGCGTATAATGACATGCTTTCGGCTCACCAACCCTATGGCCGCTATCCTGACCGGATGAAGATCTACGCCCGCGAAGTCGGCGCGACCGCGCAAGTTGCAGGCGGTACACCAGCAATGTGCGACGGCGTCACCCAGGGCGAAGACGGAATGGAGCTTTCACTGCTCAGCCGCGATGTAATCGCCTTATCAACCGGCGTCGCCCTGTCGCACCAGATGTATGACGGGATTGCGTGCCTTGGTATTTGCGACAAGATCGTACCCGGCCTGCTGATGGGCGCGCTGCGTTTCGGGCATTTGCCAGCCGTTTTCGTGCCATCAGGCCCGATGCCATCGGGCATTTCGAACAAGCAAAAGCAGGAGACCAGGCAGAAATACGCTGCGGGCGAGATTGGCCGGGATGCTTTGCTCGAAAGCGAGCTGGGCAGCTACCACTCGCCCGGCACCTGCACTTTTTACGGCACGGCCAATTCCAATCAGATGATGATGGAAATGATGGGCCTGCACATTCCAAGCGCGGCCTTTGTCACGCCGGGAACCAAGCTCCGGCAAGAGCTCGATCGCGCGGCGGTGCATCGCCTCGCAGAGTTGAGCGGGACCACCGAACGCACTCTGGCGCAGGTTGTCGATGAAAAGGCAATCATCAACGCAGCCATCGGATTGCTGGCAACCGGCGGATCGACCAACCACGCCATCCATATCCCGGCGATGGCGCGCGCTGCCGGCATCGTGATCGACTGGACAGATATATCCGAGCTTTCCAGTGTCGTACCGCTGCTGGCACGAGTCTATCCCAACGGTTCTGGGGACGTGAACCAGTTCCACGCCGCGGGCGGCATGGCTTATGTGATCCGCGAACTGCTGGACTCTGGTCTTGCGCATCGCGACATTCTTACCGTGAGCGAAAGCGGGATGGACGCCTACACATCCGAGCCGGTTCTGAATGATGATCAAGAGCTTGGATGGTCGCCCGTTGGCGAGACCCGCGATGAGGCCATGTTGCAGCCGGTATCCAAGGCGTTCCAACCCGATGGCGGGATGAAACTGCTGACTGGCAATCTCGGCCGCGCCTGTTTCAAATCATCCGCTGTCGCGAAAGAGCGCTGGACGGTGGAGGCGCCCTGCCGCGTATTCGAGACGCAGCACGATGTTGTCGCCGCGTTCAAGGCTGGCGAGCTCGACAAGGACATTGTCGTGGTTGTCCGGTTCCAAGGACCACGTGCGAACGGGATGCCTGAACTTCACGCCCTCACACCATCGCTCGCCGTGCTGCAGGATCGCGGACACAAAGTCGCGCTGGTGACCGATGGCCGCATGTCAGGCGCGAGCGGAAAGGTTCCCGCCGCCATCCATTGCACTCCGGAAGCCAAAGGCGGGGGTCCGCTTTCCTTACTGCAAGATGGCGATATGGTCCGAGTGTGCGCCGAGACGGGCGAACTTTCGACCAGCGCCGATCTCGCATCGCGTGCGGCTGCGCCAGATCCGCAGCTTGAATGGGGTGTTGGCCGAGAATTGTTCCGCATGATGCAAACCACCGCCGATGGAGCCGAACAAGGCGCGTCAGCGATGCTGGCGAGCGCGGGGCTTTAGAAGCATGAGCGATTCGACCGACATAGTCGCCGTCGATATCGGCGGAACCCATGCACGCTTTGCCATCGCGACAATTGGCGATGACGGCGCAATAGAACTCGGTGAACCGACCACGCTCCACACCGAGGACCACGCCAGCTTCCAGACAGCTTGGGAAGACTACCAACAGCGGATGGGTGGCAGCCTGCCGGGAGCGGTATCGATGGCGGTCGCAGGTCCGATTAAGCAGGACATAATTCGCTTCACCAACAACCCCTGGATCATTCGGCCACCACTGATCGAGGAAAAGCTCGGCTGCGCTCGGTTCACGATCGTGAATGATTTCGCCGCTGTCGCGCATGCCGCATCTCGTGCACCCGCCGAACAATTCCTGCATCTTGCTGGACCTGACATGGAATTGCCCGCGACTGGCACAATTAGCGTGCTTGGCCCGGGGACCGGCCTTGGTGTCGCGCATTTCTGGCGCGGTCCAAACGGCGCATCGCACGTGCAAGCCACAGAAGGCGGTCACGGCGATTTCGCTCCGGTTGACGCGATTGAAGACGCTATCCTAGCCCGCTTGCGAAAGCGCCACACCCGCGTATCGGACGAACGGATCGTTTCGGGACCAGCGATAGTCGATATCTATCACACGCTCGCCGCCATAGAGGGCCGCGCGGTCAAGGAACTTGATGATATCGAGATCTGGACCGCCGGTATTGAAGGCGCAGACAGCCTTGCTTCTGCTGCTGTGGACCGGTTCTGCCTCGCTCTCGGATCTGTGGCAGGCGATATCGCGTTAATTCAGGGGGCGAGCGGCGTGGTGATTGCAGGCGGGCTCGGCTATCGCATTCGCGAAACCCTTTTAGCCTCCGGCTTCGCTTCGCGCTTCGCTGCCAAGGGCCGGTTCGCAGGAATGATGGCGGGCCTGCCTGTCAAACTCATAGTCCATCCACAGCCGGGCCTTTATGGCGCAGCGGCTGCTTTCGCACAGGAACATTGCGCATGACCGAGACAATGAAGCTGGACACCGTTCCGGACCTGCTCGAACGTTTAAAAGATCTGCACGCCCGCACCCGCGAAACGCCGCTGTTCAATCCGGTGTTTCAGCTTGGCCTTGAGATTTCGCGTGCGCTTGAAAGCGGCGCAATGGAGCTTGGCGCAATCGAAGCGCTGGTCGAAGAGCTGGAATGCGCCAGTTTGCAGGCCCGTGCGACACGATTGCAGCGCAACCTGTCTCCTGTCACTCTCGATGAAAACAAGGCTGAATTGCGCGAAGCGATGGCGGCAACGGGCGATTTCGATGCCTTCAAAGCGCATTGGGAAACACCATTTCTCCACGCAGTATTCACCGCACATCCGACCTTTCTGCTGACGCCGAACCAAACGGCTGCAGTGGCGCGAGCAGCCAGCAGCAGCGACGCTGTTGACCGCTCGGTTTGCAGCACAGGTGGTGAACGCCCTGCAGTCACGCTCGACTTTGAGCATGGTGAAGTGGTGAATGCGCTAGCCAACGCGCAGGATGCCCGGTCAAAGATCGTGCAGGAAATGCTTGAGCACGCCTCGCGGCAATTCCCTGATAACTGGCAGGAACTATCACTGACGCCATTCCGATTTGCCAGCTGGGTTGGCTATGACATGGACGGCCGGACAGATATCAAATGGTACACATCCATCCGCTTTCGACTGTCAGAAAAGGCACAACGGCTTGCGCGCTATGCGACTGAACTTGAAGCGATAAATCCTGCACATCCATTGCTTCAGCGGCTCCACTTTGCGTCAGATCATGCCGCATCAAGCGCAAAGGATTTTGCCGAAGACTTGTCCACGCCGCAGGATCTTTCCGAAGCAGCCAATCGCTTGACCGCCGATGATCCGGCCAAGCTCACTTCACTGGCACCGCTGATCGAGCAACTCGAAGCGGAAGCCCGCAGCTCAAGCACTGAAATGGCGATACAGCTCAAAACCCTCGCCGCCGGAATGCGGGCTGACGGGCTGGGCATGGGCCACATCCATTTCCGCGTAAACGCCAAGCAATTGCACAACGCGATCCGCAGCAGGCTTAAGGATCCCACAACGCTCGATCTCGCCAGCAAAGGCGCGATGTCGACCCTGCGGCAGATGCTGGAAGAGGTGCAGCCGCTGCGGACCAATTTTGCCAGCCTTGCAATCGAAAGTTCGACCGCGATCCGGCAATTCCTCGCAATGGCGCAGATCCTAGAACATATCGACGCCGACACGCCGATCCGCATGCTAATCGCCGAGTGCGAGCAGCCTTCCACCATCCTTGCATCGCTGTATTTCGCCAAACTGTTCGGCATCGAAGACCGCGTCGATGTGTCACCATTGTTCGAAACCGAAAGCGCACTGGAGCATGGCGGGCGTTTCCTCGACGCGTTGTGCATGGAAGATCAGTATCGCGACTATGTAAGACTGCGCGGACGGGCCTGCATCCAAACCGGTTTCTCGGACGCCGGACGATTTGTGGGACAAATTCCGGCCAGCCTTGCGATTGAACGCCTGCAGGGGCGCTTCGCGCAGGCTCTGGCCAAGAACCAGCTTTCCGATGTCGCCGCGCTGATCTTTAATACCCACGGGGAAAGCATGGGGCGCGGCGCACATCCCGGCGGGTTCGGCGACCGTCTGACATGGCCGATGAGCGAATGGGCGCGCAGTCGCTTTGCCCGCAACGGGATAGCGCTCGAACCCGAAGTCAGCTTTCAGGGCGGCGATGGCTATCTCCATTTCGCCACGCCGGAACTGGCAAGAGCCACGCTGACCCGAATAATCTGCGAAGAGCCGCCGCGTTCTGAAGTGTGCGCCGATCCTCTGTATGAACGGACCGACATCAGCCTCGATTTCTATCGTGCGATCCGCGCTCATCAACGCCAGCATCTGCGCAGCGCAACGTATTCGAGGGCAGTTACCGCATTCGGGCTGGGCTTGCTCAATTCGACTGGAAGCCGCGTTTCGCGCCGACAATCAGACCTGTCTGCAGATCGCGATATGAACTTGCGACAGATCCGCGCAATTCCCCACAACTCGATCCTGCAACAGCTCGGCTATCCGGTGAATGTCATTGCCGGTATCGGAAGCGCGGCGGATGGCAACTATGAAGAGCTCGCTGCACTGATTGAGGAAAGCCCAAGAGGCCAGCAGTTGATCAAGCTCGCTCGCGCATCGAATGCACTTGCGAGCATCAAGACTGTGGCTGCTCACGGCGAATTGTTCAACTCCGCCTATTGGGCCAGCCGCCCCTATCGCGGAACCGAGCCTCACCTTTCCAATGCGTGTGAGACGCTGGCGGAGTACCTGACCAAAGATGATCGAACCGGCGTGTTCCGTCGCTTGGCTTCGCGTTTGCGGGTGGACGCGTTGAAATTCCACCGGCTGCTCGACCTGCTGCCAGCAGAAGAACCGGACGAAACCCGCGAAAGAACAAGACGGATGATCGGCGCGGCGCAAGCCCTGCGTTTGGCTCTGATGCAGCACATCTTCTTAAAAGCGGTTTCGGTGCCGGTGTTCAGCCGGGCGAACGATATCAGCCGCGAAGATGTTCTGGAGATGGTGTTTTCCCTGCGAATTGACGATGCGCTTTCGCAGATGCGCCGTGCTTTCCCGACGCACTTCCCTTCCGCGCAGGATTTCGCGCTCGATGCAGCAGCGGACTATCCGGACAGCGGGACAGAGGGATACGCCAAGATCGGCAGCGACCTTATCGACCCGATTGAGCGCGCACATGCGCTGTCATTGCGGATCGGCACGACCATCGCCAACCATTTTGGCGCGCATGGCTAAGGTTCCTACAAGCTGCTGAGACTTTGGCGAAAGTCGCCTGCCTAAGCTCAACAAACGGCAGTGTAACAAAGCTTTACGTTAACGAATTGCCCTGCCCTCCGTCCCTTGGAGGGACGCGGCTTCGTTAGCCTCTGGCGATAACGCGCCTAACAAGGCATAATAGTACGCATGACAAAGGGACTCAAACCGATCCACATCGCCGCGGCCGCCGCAATTGCTGCAATGACCGGCGGCGCGACTATTGCCATCGGACAATCTTCAGCTGGTGATGCCGCTGATGCTGCCGAGCAAGTTGCGAGCGAAGCCGAAGATGCCATTCGCTCGATTGATCCGACCACAGGCGGTGAGTCGCTGGTGGTCGATCCGAGCCTGCCGACACCATACGGTCCGGAAGTTGAAGCTGGCGCTTCGCCTGAACCATTCGAGCCGGGCCTTCCACCGCTGGCAGATGCGCCTGCCACAGGATCTGAAGCCGCCGCCGAAGAGGCCGCGCCGCGCGGGCCAGCCGCGAGGATGATTTCAGAACCGCAGGTGCAAGCTCTGCCAAAGCCTCAGCCGAGCACCCGTGTTCCTGCTCAATCGCGCCAAGCGGCCAAGAAGAAAAGCAACGATCCCTTCGTGGTGAAGAGCATTCTCCCTGTGGCTGGCACGATCAAGTATGGCGAGTGGTTCTGGGATGAGTCCCGCGCTCCGAAAACCGGGAAACTCGTGATTACCGTTGATTTGGAAGCCCGTGTCATAAGTGCGTTCCGCGATGGGCATGAGATTGGCACCGCCGTGGCTCTGCTCGGCACACGCAGCCATCCGACTCCAATCGGCACTTTCCCGATCCTGACTAAGGAAAAGGACAATGTCTCGGAGAAGTACAACAACGCTCCAATGCCTTGGACGTTGCGCCTGACATGGGATGGCATTGCGATCCATGGTTCGCCCGTTATCAATGGCTATGCCAGCCATGGTTGTGTGGGTGTGCCAGATCCTTTTGCTGAAAAGCTATTTGCTGCTGCCAAGCGCGGCGATCGGGTCGTTATAACCCGTGGCAAAATGATCAGCGTAGGCGACAAGATCAGCTAGTATAGGAGCCCGATCTCCGCTTTCAGTGGCGGGTTCGAGGGGGCTCGGGTGTGAAGGTCCACACACGCATTGTTACGCCTGTTCGCTTGATCCGCTCAGTGCCCGGCACGATCAGCACTCCGCTGAGTGACGCGTTCTCGCCGCGCCAAAGCCGATTATATGCTCGGCCCGCTTCGCTTCGGCTGGCTACGCCGCCTAGATCACCAATGATACGATTGATGGTCTCAATTGCGACGATGCGAGGGACGTTCACAAAATAGCGGAACTGATGCGTGTCATCGCGATGGACCATCTCTTCCCAGTCGATTTGAGCGTACCATTCGATCGCCCGCCAAGCCTCCGCTAGATATTCAGCACTCAGCGAAAGCGCTTCGGCATCAAGCCATGGATTTTTCGCGAGGTGTTCACGCACGCGCACACGGTCAAAGGTGCTATCCGCATTGGAAGGATCACGCACAGGCGCGATGTTCGCATCCGCGACAATCTGTTCAAGGTCAGACTTGGTCCAGTCCAGCAACGGCCTCAATAAGGGCGTTGCTCCTTCGCCGAGCTCACTGGCAGCGCGTACTCCCGCCAAACCAGAAAGACCGCTGCCTCTGGCGAGCCGCATCAACAAGGTTTCCGCCTGATCATTAGCGTGATGCGCTGTTGCCAACGCACCGAGGCCGCTTGCATCCACCCATTTCACCAAAGCATTGTACCGTGCCTCTCGCGCCTTTGCCTGAAGATTGCCGGCGGCGACTTTCACCGAGATTGGCAAAAAAGGGATGTCCCGTTCTTCGCATAGGCGTTCGACCAACGCGACTTCGTCTGCTGCCTCAGATCGTAATCCGTGGTTGATGCTCGCCACGGCAATTTCGCCCGGCAACGCCTCATGAGCCAGCAACAGCAAAGCTATGCTATCCGGGCCACCCGACACAGCTAGGCCGAGTGGCCCCGTGCGCTCGTCGGTCGGCCACAGAAGCTCAAGCCGCTCAGCAAAACGACGCGTTAGGTCGGGATCGACTTGGCTATCAATGAGCGCCCCCTGCGTACGAAGCCTTCGCGTTTATCCGCAGGTTACCTTACCACGACTGGATTCGTACTTGGCAGAAAGCCTGCCGCTCGCAACAGCAGGATAGGTTTCCCCGAATTCTGCAAGAGCGATGCAGGCGCGATTTGTGTCTTCGAGCGCGATCATCGCCTCGGCAAGGTAAAGCAAACTATCTGGTGCACGAGCGGAGGTGCGATCGGCCTGATAGTTCCGCAGAAACCACCGCGCTGCATCCTCTGCCATACCATCATCCAGGAACGCCCGGCCCAACAGGTTGCGCCCATAAGTAGTGCGCCAGTGAGAGGGGTACTTCTCAACAAAGTCGGACAATTGCTGGCGCGCTTCCGGATAGAAGCCAGCATTCCAGAGGCGGAAGCCATAGGAATATTCATCGTCACCGGCATCATCGCTTTGCGGCTTTGTGATGGCCTGAACGGCGGCCAACCGCTCAGCCGTCGGCCCAGCCACGGGTTCTGACGAAGTGGTGGTTTCGATCTGCCGCGATGCTCCCGCTGTCGATGCCGAAGATGCACCCCCGGTCATCACAGACAAATTGGAGTCAGTTGTGTTTTCGGCATCGGTGGCCGCAATTTGCGGAGTGCCTTGCCCAGCCTCCAAGGCTGCCAGGCGAGTATCGAATTGGGAGAGCGAGTTCGTGTTTTCCTCGGATATCGAGGTGAGACGCTGCAATTGCAGTTCAATTGCATCTAGCCGGGCGAGAATATCAGTCACAGCCGTTGTGGATGTGGTTGGCCGTGCTGCAGTTGAACCGGTTGTCTCGCTACCAGAAATCTGCGGTTCGAAGAAGCGACCATCACCACCAGGAAACACGTTGCGCTGCAAGGCGCGGATTTCCGCTTCAATCTTGCGGAGTCTGGCTTCGGATCCTTCGTCCTGCGCCAGTGCAGGAACTGGGCTGGTCGCCAAAGTCGCCGCCCCCAAAGTGACTGCAATCAGACGGGTCGCGGTTTTTGCGGTGAGGTTTTTCATATCTCGTCGGGCTCCCTCTGTGGCATCAACGGCCGAACGGCGAGTGCGGGTTCACGGCCTCAAAATGCCGATCGCAGCCGAACTGGCCGATCTTTCATGCTGCTAAGCGCATGAACATCGCCCAAATCTGTGACGGTTGGCGGCACCCAAGTCGAGACCGGGATGCATCTTATACGCAGCAGAAAGTGTTAAACCGTGTTCAGTTCGGTGCAGGAAGAGCGCTGCTTGGCACATCAGCCCGCGCCAGCAATGCCGCGGCAGAGATGGGCGTATCGCCAAGAGTGATCGGTTCTTCGGATAGCTTCGGCACTGATTGGCCATCAATCGTGATAGCAAAAGCATCGGGTCGACCGGTGTTAATCCGCGGTTCCAGAGCATCGGTTGGCAGCTCGTAGCTCTCACCACTGGTCATCTGCTTTTCGAGCAAACGCTCTCCGCCATCTTCGTAGAAACGAACCCAAATGCCGTCTTCCAGCGCGGTGAATACAACTTGCCCAGCTGAATTGGCAGCGATTTCCGTTTGTCCATTAGCGCCAGCTTCGGAAGCCAGCTCTCCTTCAGACGTCTCGTTCTGATCGCTTTGAGCGATCAGTGAGCCAGGCCCACTGCCAGCTCCAAAATACGTACTGACAAACGTCACTACGCCAACCGCGAGGAGCAAAGCCGCGAATGCCCCGAACCACGCCAACCCTGCAGACGGCAATTTTGCTGAGTCACCCGGTTCCATACCCGCTGCAAGTACTGCGTTATGCGATTGCATATCGGCCAATTCGCTTCGCACTTCGTCGGCGATTTCAGCATCATCCAACCCGACTTCTCGCGCATAGCTGCGCGCAAATCCGATCGCATAAGTGCGCGATGGCAGCGAATCGAAATCGCCTGCCTCGATTGATTGCAGATGGCGGACAGGAATTCTTGTCTGAGCAGTGATGTGCTCAAGATCGACCTTCATGGCCTCGCGCGCAGCACGCAGTCTGTCACCTGCCCCCATCAGAGGCAGTTCTTGTACTGCACTGTCTTGTTCGTCGCTCATGACCCAGCCCACGTTTTGTTGTGGTTGTCTGTATATGTACGCACAAAATCGCTACTTGTGCCTGCTGTCAACGATTCGCTGAAATTCTAAGGCAATTGATCAGTTGAACCGCGCTACAGCACAGTTGATCTGGGTAATTGGGTTGGTGCGATACTGGTGCGGGGCCAGCCGAAACCTCCAGATGGAAATCAATCGACCTCGATCTCGCGCGCTTGCGCCCAAGCACTCAGCTCTGCGCGCATGTCTGTTCCAGGATTGTTGAGCCACCCAGTTACAGCCTCAGATAATTCAGCAAGATCGACTTTCCGCACGAGTTCCTTGATCGGCCCAACAGCCGCAGGCGTAATCGACAACCGCCGAAAACCGATCCCTAGCAGGGCGAGTGCTTCGAGCCGTCGACCACCCATTTCGCCGCAAACTCCAACATCCACCCCGCTCCCTTCAGTCGCCTGGGAAACCCGGCGCAGGAAACGCAGGATCGATGGGCTGAGCCAGTCATATCGCTGCGCGATCTTGGGATTGGCGCGGTCTGCCGCGAATAGGAACTGAGTCAAATCATTGGTGCCAATCGACAAGAAGTCCAGTTTCGGTAGCAGCAGATCAAGCACTTCCGCCAATGCCGGGACTTCCAGCATCGCGCCGTAATGGATTGCATCAGGCAAGAGTTTCTTGTGCTTACGCAGAAATGCGAGCTGATCTTCGAAAACAGCCTTGGCCGCATCAAACTCCCAAGGTTCCGACACCATTGGAAACATGACGTACAGCGACCGGCCAGCACTTGCTTCGAGCAGAGCGCGAGCCTGCGCTTTCATAAGACCCTGGCGTTCGAGGGCGAGCCGTAAGGCACGCCAGCCCATTGCGGGATTCTCGTCATTCTCGGCCACTTCAGACGCCAAATATGGAACCGCCTTGTCGCCGCCAATATCGACGGTACGGAAAATGACGGGTTTATCGCCAGCGGCGTCCAGCACATCGCGATAAAGACGCATCTGGCGTTCACGTTGCGGCAGCGTGGCTGAAACAAGGAACTGGAATTCAGTGCGAAACAGGCCGACGCCATCGGCTCCGGTCATGACCAATGAACTGATATCGTCGCGAAGTCCGGCATTCATCATGACCTGAATGCGGGTGCCGCAGCGTGTAAATGGTTCGACCTCGCGCAGTTCAGCGTAGGTCGCCTGCTTTTCTCGCGATTTGGCAAAGCGCGCTTCGAACGCTTCGGCTACCTGTGTCGATGGGCGCACCGTCGCATTGGCCGCATCTGCATCGAGCAAGATCTCATCGCCATCGCGAATGATGCCGCGAATACCCTTGGCTTGGCCTAAAACCGGGACCCCCATAGCCCGCGCAACAATCACGACATGCGCGGTGAGCGATCCTTCTTCCAAGATGACGCCTTTCAACCGTCGCCGATCATACTCAAGCAGTTCTGCGGGGCCGAGATTGCGCGCTATCAGGATGGTGTCGCGCCTCAATCCTTGCGATGCTGCAGTTCCAAGCTGACCTGAAACGATCCGAACAAGCCGGTTTGCCAGATCTTCCAGATCGTGCATCCGGTCCGCCAGCAGCGGATCGTCAATCTCGCGCATCCGCATTCGGGTATGTTGTTGCACACGCTCAATCGCAGCTTCCGCTGTAAGCCCGCTGTCGATCGCTTCGTTAATGCGGCGCGACCATCCTTCGTCATAAGCGAACATCTTGTAGGTCTTGAGCACTTCCTCATGCTCACCGCCGATGCCGAATTCCGCTTGATTGGAAAGCGTATCGATCTGCTCACGCATCTTATCGAACGCTCTGTAGACCCGTTGGCGTTCCGCCTCGATATCTTCCGCCACGACTTGGGTGATCTGCACGCGAGGCTGATGATAGACGGCCTGACCAGCGCCCAGACCTTTAACGAGCGCCAGACCGTTGATCGTCTGTGTTCCTGTCTGCCCTTGGCTAAGCCCGCGGGCCTCTTCCTCATCGACCAGCTCTGCATTGGCGATGAGCTCAGAGAGGACCATTGCCGTCGTCTGAAGCGCTTCGATTTCAACATCTTCGTAGCGGCGCGGTTCAAGATGCTGCACGCAGAGCACGCCCACCGCCCGTTCGCGATAAACGATTGGAACACCGGCAAAGGAATGGAATTTCTCTTCGCCGGTCTCGGGGCGATACTGGAAGTCCGGGTGGGCTTTTGCTTCGGCAAGGTTCAGCGTTTCGACATTGTCGGCAATAGTGCCGGTCAAACCCTCGCCGATCGCCATCCGTGTCACGTGCACGGCGCTTTGATTGAGACCACGGGTCGCAAAAAGCTCCAACATGCCTTCGCGAAGCAGGTAGATCGAACACACCTCGCTAATGAGGCACTCACCCACAATCTCGACCACACGATCCAGTTTGCCCTGCGCGTGCATGCGCGAGGCCATAACCTCGTGAAGGCCGGTGAGAATCTGACGGGCGGAAGCGGCAGCGGTCATGCTGACACTGGCCTAGGGTTCGGACTGAAGTCCCGCAAGCCCAAGGCTTGCCCAAAGATCAAATCAGGCGCTTTTCAATTGCGCGTGATCTCTTCCTTTAATCGGAGCTTTTGTTTCTTGAGAGCCTGGATCGTCGCAGTGTCAGGCGCTGGCCGGGCCATTTCTTCACGAAGCTGAGCTTCGAGACCAGCATGCTTATGCTGGAGCGCATTGACGTGGGAGGAAGCTGCGGACGACGCCATAGAGGTTCTCCTTATATCAAGTCGGGGGGCTGCCCCCCGGGGAGCGACTCGTCCAGCGCGGACGAACCGCAGAAGGTGATCAAACCATAAGATGATTAACTTGCAAACCTCTTCATTCGGGTGAAACGGTGTTTCCGCGGTGAGAAGCG
>JBCBHD010000002.1:0-32081 GCA_038526115.1 Pseudomonadota bacterium
CTTACAAGGACACTGCGGGCCCGGCTGTGAACCCAATGATCAAGATCACCAATATCGTGGCGCTGCTGCTGCTCGCCGCTCTGGCTGGAACGCACTAAGCGTCCAACCGATTAAGGTGTTTCAATAACCCCGTCCGGAGCGATCCGGGCGGGGTTACTTTTGGGGCAGGTGATGTCCCCTTCAAGGACACCGTACTAGCGACACAACCTTTCTTAACGAGCCTATGGCATGTGCCGCCTTGGCGCTAAACAGATTGCGCCATTGGAAGGTCAATAGGATGGACTTGGCAACCGCACCGGCTCTCTTCAAAGCCGCGCCTCCGGCAGTCCCCGAGATTGGGGCGCAAGAAGCCGTGCTCCTCATTTCGACTGAGAACGCCAGGGATCGGCAATTCGTAAAGGCATGGGAAAATCTTGCCGCTGCAGCATCCGAACCGAACCCGTTTTTTGAGCCTTGGTTCGTATTACCGTCATTCAACGCATTTCCAGAAAGCACCAAGATCAACTTGTTCGCACACTTCACCAATGGCGAACTGACCGGTTTGATGCCCATTGGTCGAACGGCGAACTATTACGGCTATCCTGTTCCGCACACCGCCGGTTGGCAACACGACAACGCGTTCTGCGGCGCACCGCTAGTTGCCTGTGGAAGAGAGCGAAGCTTTTGGCGCACCCTCCTCTCGCATTTGGATGAGGTCACAACATTCGATCTCTTCTTACACATGCCACGGCTTTCATGCGACGGGACACTCTATCCTGCGCTCAAGGCAGTCCTCGCCGAGGAAGCAAGGCCTTCATACATCTCGTTCGAAGAAAGCCGCGCCATGGTCGCGACTAACCTATCGAGCGAAGAGTACTTTCAGTCATCGATGAGCACAAAGAAGCGCAAGGAACTGCGCCGCCAGCATAAACGGCTATCCGAAGAAGGATTGCTGGAGTTTGTTCGCTGCGATGATGCGGTCGACATCGACAAGTGGATTGCGGACTTCGTGGCTCTCGAAGCGGCAGGATGGAAAGGCAAAGCAGGCTCCGCGCTCGGAAGCGCCCCTGAAACACATCAATTCTTCGCCGAAACACTCAAAGCGGCAGCCGATGCAGGCAAACTGGAACGGCTAACGCTGAATCTTGATGGATGGCCAATCGCTATGCTGGCAAACTTCATCTCGCCACCAGGTGTCTTCAGCTTCAAAACAACCTTTGACGAAGCTTTCGCGCGTTTCTCACCCGGCATGCTCTTGCAGCTTGAAAACCTCTCATTGGTTGATCGGGAGGATATCGACTGGGCCGATAGTTGCGCTGCAGAAGGGCATCCGATGATTGAGCGGCTATGGCGCGAAAAGCGCACCCTCAAAAGCCACAACGTTGCCATTGGCGGCGCTCCACGACGCGCAGTCTTTAAGCGTCTGATGGCTTATGAAACACGTAACAGGAGCGCTGCATGAACGCCCCCAGCACCCACTGGCAGCCTGCACGCAGTTCCGCTCCCACAGTTTTCGATGATGGTGCACGCTCCCGCTTTGGAAAGCATTATCCGGAAGGCCCGCATCAACTCAGCCATGCGCTGGATCGGCACCCATTGCTCGAAATAGAAGCGTTGGCGGAGCTCGCCGAACGACTTCCTGAAGCCAGTGTGGAGTATAATCGCGGCGATCTTCCAATCGGGGTCGATGGCAAACCAGACGCGACCGGCCTCAGCATCGCTCAGACCATTCGCAGAGTGCATGAGGCGAACAGCTGGGCCGTTCTGAAGAATGTCGAGCAGGTCCCCTCCTACCAGGCCTTACTGCTGGATCTGCTCGGAGAGTTGAAAGACGAAATCGAGAGCAAAACCGGGCCCATGTTAACCCCGCAGGGCTTCATTTTCATCTCAAGTCCAAATGCGGTGACACCGTATCACTTTGATCCCGAGCACAATATCTTACTGCAAGTCTCTGGATCAAAAGTGATGACTCAGTTTGCAGCGGGCGACACGCGATTTGTCCCTGATGAGATGCATGAAAGCTATCATTCTGGCGGACCTCGTGAGCTGACCTGGCATGACTCCTTCCTTTCAGAGGGATTGCAATTCAGACTTGGCCCCGGCGAGGCCGTGTATGTCCCAGTCATGGCTCCACATTTTGTGCGAAATGGCCCGGACAGCTCTATTTCCCTCTCGATCACCTGGAGATCGATTTGGAGCTATAATGAAAGCGATGCGCGCGGGCTAAATCATCTCTTGCGTCGAAAGGGTTTTGCGCCGGCACCACCCAAACGCTGGCCCGCCCAGAATCGAGCTCGCGCTTACACTTTCAGGTTAGTTCGGAAGCTGGGACTGGTTGGCTAGGCGACCGCTTGACCTGTCATGCCACGCGCCGCATGGCATCGCTCGATGACAGACAATCCAAGCAACGAACACCTCGTCAATGGCCTAGTAAAGCTGCTAACGGTCGAAAAGCGCGCAGCCGATGTCCATGCCGGACGCCCTCAAAAAGGCGGAATTGGGCGCGTATTCGGAGGGCAAGTCCTGGCGCAAGCGCTGCAGTCAGCTCAGGCTAGCGTGCCAGAAGGCAAAGTCGCTCATTCGCTCCATGCCTATTTCCTTAGAGGCGGTAGAGAAGGTCGAGAGATCGAATGTCGCATACAACGCGATTTTGATGGGCGCAGCTTTGCCAATCGCCGAGTGGTGGCCGCGCAGGAAAACGAAGACGGATCTTGCACGCCAATCCTGAACCTCACTGCCAGTTTCCAGGTCCCTGAGGACGGTCTGGAGCATGTCGACGCTGCCATGCCAGACGTGATTGGCCCTGATGACCTTAAGCCTGACATGCAGCTCCGTCGTGAAATGGCGGATGCGATGGGAGAAAAACTGAAAGAGGAACAACGTCAGTTAATGCTGCGGCCTCGCCCGATCGAAATGCGAACAATCGACCGCCTGCATTGGATGAATAGCGAGCCAAAGGAACCGCACGCGCACACCTGGTTCCGGACTGCGGCGCCGCTAACCGATGATCCTGCGTTGCACCGCGCCGTGATCACTTACGCAAGCGATTATACTCTGCTCGGCACAAGCGCCCTTCCCCACGGACTTTCCTGGATGCGCGGCGAATTGGTCGGCGCGAGCTTGGATCATGCCATCTGGTTTCATCGCGAAGCTCGCGCTGACGAATGGCTGCTCTATGTCACGGATTCCCCATGGTCTGGCGGCGGACGCGGCTTCAATCGCGGGCGGATATTCAATCAGGCCGGAGAACTGGTGGCTAGCGTTGCCCAGGAAGGTATGATGCGGAAAAGGAAATCCGTCACCTAGGCAAGGCGCTTAGCCACCGCGGCTGCGGCCTGAGCTCGACGCATTCGTCCCGTTGCGATCAGCCAGATTCCAAGACTTGTTGCGTGAACCAAAGCCGCCGCTTTTTGCAAGCTTCGATGCCGGTTTCACCTTCGGAACAGTCTTGGCGCGCTCCATCGCTCGGTTTGAAGCATAGTATTTGCCGGGTGCACCGGCATAACCGAGCCGCGAACCATTCGCTGATTGAAACCCGCCTGCTTTTGATTTGAACAGCGGTGCACTGTCGCGACCGTTGGACCGCGAATACCATGCGACGATGAATGGCGAGAAATGGCTGCGACCAGAACCCACTTCTTCCTGTGGCTGCGTATCTGCGGACTGCTCAGTCGCCTGTTCTGCGCGCATGCATTGACCAGCCCCGTATTCCGCTTCGCAGTCTTCAAGGGCCGCAAAGCGAGGCGCTTCTTCGGCTGCGACTTTCATTGCTTCAGCGCGCATCTCGCCACATTCTTCGGTTGTCTTGCCGGTCGCCTTTGCACAGGCAAACACGTTCTCGAATACCTGAACTTCTTCGGTGTTTGCGTCGGCAGCGGCCAGTTCTGGTGATTCAGGTTCACTCCCGCACGCCGTCAACATAGCGCCGCCACTCAGTGCAGCCATTGTTGTCAGCGCAACACGCGATGAGCGTTTGCGTCTATCAGAAGCCTGATCTTGCATGCCTTTATCCCCCGTCGGACCGTTTCCGGAGATTGGCTTAGCCTGAAATAGTTATCACAAGATGGATGCCTCTTGAGAGAGTTGAAGGATCCGATGCACCGTCTGACACTACCTGCGCGACCAAACTGGCAAGCGGTGGCCGAAGCGAACGGTTTCCTGTTTCACCATGTCGATGGCGAAGTGTACTGGGATGAAACTGCGTGTTGGCAATTCACTCTACGCGAAGTCGAAGAAGAGATCGAAGACCCGACGACCGAGCTATATGCCATGTGTCTTGCTCTGGTTGATGACACTTGTGCTTCGCAGGAACTGATGAAACGGCTCGCCATCCCCGAAACCATGTGGGACGTTATCGCTGCGAGTTGGCGCGATGGGGACATGTCGCTCTATGGCCGGTTCGATTTCGCTTATGATGGCACCGGCCCGGCCAAATTGCTGGAATTCAACGCCGACACGCCGACCAGCATTTACGAGACAGCCTTTTTCCAGTGGGGTTGGCTGGAGGACATGATCGCGGCGGGCCAACTGCCGAAGGAGGCCGACCAGTTCAATCGTTTGCATGAAGCTCTTATCGAACGCTTCGGTCAACTGCTGACCAAAGGCAGTCTGTTACACTTTTCGGCCGCAGCTGATCATGTCGAGGATCGCGCTACAGTTGCTTATCTAGAAGACTTGGCTGGTCAGGCCGGCTTGGAGACCAGATTTGTTGATATTGGCAATATCGGGATTGATGATCGCGGGCAGTTTATCGACGATCAAGGTTATGAAATAGGAGCGCTTTTCAAGCTCTATCCGTGGGAAGACATGATGCGCGAGGAGTTTGCGCAAGATCTCTCACAATCGAAGACGGTCCTCGTTGAGCCCGCTTGGAAGGCTATCCTCTCAAACAAAGCGATGCTTCCGTTGTTGTGGGAACGCAACAGAGGACACCGCAACCTGCTACCCTCTTTCGTTGCAGGCACTGAAGCTGCGCAAGAGCTGCGCGGCGAGCCACACGTAACGAAACCCTTCTTCAGCCGTGAAGGCGCAGATATCCAACTGTTTGACGGAGCGAAACGGTTCCTTGGTCCAGAACAAGGCTATGGCGAGGAAGGGGCCATAATTCAGGCTTACGCCCCCATTGCGCGCGATGGCAACAACCATGCTGTCATCGGCAGCTGGGTCGTCGGTGACGACGCGGTTGCCATGTCTGTCCGCGAGGACGCGAGCCCAATCACACGCGATCTGGCCCGCTATGTCCCCAGTATCATCCTGGATTAATGCGCCAGGAAGATAGGCATTTTCGGATCCGTAAGTGCTCGGCGTGTTACCCCGCCGAGTAGTCTTTCGGATAGTCGGGAATGCCCATACGCCCCCATGACGATCATCGAACAGTCACGCATTTCCGCGGCGGAGAACAGCGTATCGGCAATCTTGCTATCGCCTCGCTCGACCTCGACGACCTCGGCATCGATGTCATAGCGGCTGAGGTACTGCGCTCCATCGACAGATGGAAAATCGAACCGTTGCTTGTCGGATTTTTCCGCGACGCTGAACAGGAACACCTTGTTGGCGTGTTGCAGCAGAGGCGCTGCTCCTCTCAGAGCTACGCAGGCTTCGGCAGAGCCATTCCAAGCCACCAAAACGGGAGCAGTTAGGTCAATGCGTTTTGTGTCTTCCGGAACAACAAGGACGGGCACCGGTGCCTTCAGCACAAGATCACCGACCATACGTGATGCGCTCCCACCAGCCTCACCAATATCGTTCGGACCAACGATAATCAGGTCGTGCAGCGCCGATTGTTCAAGCAACCGATGCTCCGCCATCCCGTGGAGGAACACCCACTCCCATGAGACATCCTCATTTGCGAGATCCGTCTCAATTTGATTGCTAAGTTCTTCGGCGGCTTCTTTGATCTTCGGCATCGCGGCTGCCATGACCGAGCCGTAGAAATCACCTGGAGCGAATACCTCGAAACTCACTGCCTGCAGGCATGTGATGTGCGCACCTGTTGTGCGTGCAATGTCGAGCGCGACCTGTAGCCGCGCTTCCATGCAATTGTCGTCATTGATGTGAAGCAAGAGGGATTTCATTTGTCTTCTCCTTTCTTGTCCTCATCTTGCCTGGATAGGCAGACCGTTCATTGATCCATATCAATTAAATGGGTGTCATGGGTGGTTGCCTCTCTATCCTGCTAGGCTAGACTTGGCCGGCAACGGAGAGAAACAGAATGCAGGTTACCCGACATCCGCCAGTAAAGACGTCGCTCGAACCATCGAACCATCCGTATCTCAGCGGCCCATGGACGCCGTGTCACGAGGAGGTTGACGTTGACGAACTCGAAGTGATCGAAGGCGCGATTCCGGCCGATATTGACGGCATCTACCTTCGCAATACTGAGAACCCCGTGCATCAACCGCTCGGTCGGCATCATCCATTTGATGGCGACGCAATGGTCCACCAGGTGAACATTTCAGGCGGAAAGGCGAGCTACCGCAATCGGTTCGTTAGGACCCAGTGCTTCGAAGCGGAACAGATATCCGGCAGTGCGCTGTGGGGCGGTCTCATGGACCCGCCGGCGCTATCAAAGCGCCCCGGTTTCGGCGCGCATGGATCGCTGAAGGACACTGGTTCGACTGACATAATTGTGCATGCCGGAGTAGCGCTCGCGACGCTGTATCAATGCGGAGAAGCCTGGCAGATGGACCCGGTGACGCTAGAAAATCTCGGCAAGGCGTCATGGGGGCCACTGGACGGTGTCAGCGCCCACCCCAAGGTCGATGAAGAGACCGGAGAATTGATGTTCTTCAATTACTCCAAGCACGCACCTTACATGCATTATGGAGTGATTGGCCGGGATGGGAAGCTGGCGCATTACGTGCCTGTCGCGCTGCCCGGACCGCGCCTGCCGCACGATATGGCGATTACTAAGAACTGGTCGATCCTCAACGATATGCCGCTGTTTTGGGATGCCGATCTGCTTAAGCGCGATATCCACGCTGCCCGCATTCATGAAGGCATTCCAACACGCTTTGCTCTGATTCCGCGGCACGGACAGCCCGAGGACATTCGCTGGTTTGAAGCCGCACCGACTTACGTCCTTCACTGGACGAATGCATGGGAAGACGGAGATGAGGTTGTGCTGGAAGGTTATTTCCAGGACAAGCCTATGCCTGATCCGATCGAGGAAGCGGGCGAATACAGCCACATGATGGCTTTCGTTGATGAACACTCTTTTTTGCCACGTCTGCACCGCTGGAGGTTTAATCTCACAACAGGCAAGACGACTGAAGAACGCCTTTCTGACAAGGTCGTTGAATTCGGCATGATCAATCCGAACTACCTGATGCGAGAATCGCGCTATCTCTGGTCAACTACCACACGTCCAGGCTGGTTTCTTTTCAATGGCTATGTGCGTCACGACACTCAAACAGGTGACGAGGAGGTCTATCAGTTGCCCGAAGGCATTTATGCCAGTGAAAGCCCTGTTGTCCCGCGCAAAGGAGGGACTTCAGAAGACGACGCCTATCTCATCACGTTTCTGATCGATGAGAACCGTGGCACGTCTGAGTGCGCAATCCTCGATGCTTCGGACATTGCCAAGGGCCCTATCTGCAGGCTGGCGCTTCCACACAAACTCTCGAGCGGCGTGCACTCAACGTGGGTGGAACATTCTCAACTGGCAAAGGATGCAGAATTCAAACGCATTCTTGTTGCTGCCTGAATCGGACAGCGCCAGCTCGCTGCGAATCAGCAGCTCAGAGAATTTTGAAGAGCAATTTGCCTTTAATGCGATCGCGTTCGACCCCACCAAGCCTGCTGCGGTCGGTTGAAAGCTTTCCTGTCCCTTCGAGATGAAACAGTCCACTCCGGCTGACGACGTGGACGCGCTTTACGATCAGTCCAAATTCGGGATGGTCCACCAAAATGACATCGCCCCGTTTCACAGCCTTTCGGCGGCGAAACAGGGCGAAACTGCCATCTGGCAAGCCGGGCTCCATACTCGCGCCTCGAACGCGCGCGATGACGAAACCCAGCAATCCCATTTGCTTGCTTCCATTACTCTCCGAGAACGGGGAAAACCACTGGAAGCTTTGGTTCGTAAGGGCAAGGCGCTTTACCGGTTTTTACACCCTTGGTTGCCCAGAAGATCTCAGCAAACCCGTTGACCAGTTCAACCAGCTTTTCACCGTCTTCACGATGGCAATCCTGCTTGCATTTCGAAGCTGTCATCATGATTGAGTGAGTCAGTTCGTGGATGTTCGGATACTTCTCCACAATGGGAGGTTTAACATAGTCGCCCCAGATCACGCGGATCTCGTGTTTGACTTTCTCAGCTTGCTCTTCCTTGTTCGCGACCAGCCGTGCGCGGGTCAGAAAAGCGCCTTCGTCAGCAGCCAAATACTGATCCATCAGACGAACAACGGAAACGGCATGGTAAAGCGCCGGACCGGTGTCGTAGATCCCGCATGGAACGTCGCAATGCGCTTCAGCAGTGACAAGCAATCCGCTCTTTTCGAGCAACTTGGTGAGTGCGTTAGTCATATGAATTTCTCCGTTTCTCGGTGTCACTTGCGCGCGATGGAGCGGATGAATTTGTAAGCCAGCGCCCCGACAACGCCAATCGCTGCGACAGCCAACAAGCCTTCGCCGTGGTTGTGCAGGAAATCGGCTTCGTGAGCGAGCGCAGGGCTTGCGGCGGTCAGTGCGGCAAGGGCAACTGGCAGGCGATGTAGATTGGTCATGGTTCCTCCTTCGAGTCGAACGCGAAACGGGTGTTTCGCAATCGGGCTAGACGCGCGATGCGCCGAGTTCAACCAACCAATCATCTGTCCCGCTGGGTGGTTCCAAATCGCTTGACCCAAACTTGCTCATCGCGAAAGGTGCAACGTTCAAGGGCGTTTCTTGCTGCAATTTGGATAGCTTGGATGATTGTTCGTCTCACCCGCTGGTTTCTCACAATGCTTGGCACGACGTGCATTTGCTTCACATCTGCACACGCGCAGTCTTTTATGGATGGGCAGTTCGATCCCGCCATACCCACACTTGAAGAAACGGTTGGGCACAAGCCTGGCAGTCGGATTACGTCCCCTGAAGAAGCGACAGCTTATCTTAAGGCTCTGGCCGAGGCAGCGCCCGACCGTGTAAAGCTGGTAGAATATGCCCGCACCTGGGAGAATCGCCCGCTGCATTATTTGGTGCTGACTGCTTCAGAAAACATGTCACGGATCGAAGCCATTCAATCCGACCTTGCGAACATTGCGGCAGGACGGTCAAGCAATGGCGATGCCCTGCCCGTTACCTGGCTCGCCAATGCTGTTCACGGCAATGAGATTTCACCTACTGATGCCGCCTTGATGATGGCCTATCATCTGCTCGCAGCGCAGAACGATACTCGTGTTCAGACAATCATGAGCGAAACTATCGTGGTCTTGGATCCGCTGCAGAATCCGGATGGACGTGCACGTTTCGTGAATCGGTTTCGCGCTGCACGCGGCATTAAACCTTCGGCAGACCGTCAAGCGGCAGAACATGACGAGCCATGGCCCAGCGGCCGTGTGAACCACTACATGTTCGACCTTAATCGGGATTGGTTCACGCTGAGCCAGCCTGAAACGCGCGGTAAGGTTGCAGCGATCCGCGAATGGAATCCTGTGGTGGTGGTCGACGTTCATGAAATGGGTGGCGACGAAACCTATTTCTTCTCCCCGGCAGCTGAACCCATCAATCCCAATATCACCGCAGCTCAACGAGCCGCCTACGAAATAATCGGACGCAACAACGCGGCCTATTTTGACCGTATTGGCGAACCGTATTTCACGCGTGAAGTGTATGACCTGTTCTATCCTGGCTACGGCGACACATGGAACGCGCATCACGGTGCCATCGGCAGCACTTACGAACAGGGGTCCGCACGCGGCCTGATCTTCGAACGCCGCGATGGCACCACGCTAACCTATGCCGACGGTGTACGTAACCAGTTCATAGCCAGTTTTTCGACGGCCGAGGCTGTGGCGAACAACGCTGATCGGTTCTTGAGAGACTTCGCCGATTATCGCGCCGCCAACGCCAATGGTGCTGCTGGACGCGGAAGCTACTTTATCGATCTGTCGAAACGGCGTTGGAACGCCGAAGTGCTGGGCCATCGCCTTGTCGCCCAAGGCATCAGAGTTCTCTACAACAACGGGCCGGCAAGCGCATGCGGCCGGTCCTATCCCAACGGCTATCTAGCCGTTCCGCAGGCGCAGCCTGCCGCGAGGCTTGTGCGCAGCCTTCTCGATATCAATACCTCGCTACCGCGTGATTTCATTACCGAACAGGAACAGCGTCGTTCGCAAGATCTTCCTCACGAATTATACGATGTAACAGCCTGGTCGGTCGGTCTCATGTCCGGAGTCGACGTGTCGCTTTGCAGCAATGCCGCTTCTGGCGAGGTGATGACCAGCGATTTTGTCATCGAACCGATACGGGAAGGGAACGGCTCATTCGCAATCGCAGTGCCGTGGACGGATAGTGGGCAAGCAAAGCTGGTGACGCAGGCGCTTCGTTTCGGATTGGAAGCGCGGGTGACAGACGAAGCATTTGTAAAGAACGGGCAAACCTTCCCTCGCGGAACAGTCGTCTTCTCAAGCGCAGCAAACAACACTGACAAGATGGCGTTTCTCGCGCAGCTTGCAGAAGGAGGCGGCGCGCATACAGTCGCTCTCGATTCAAGCTGGTTTGAAGATGGTCCAAACCTCGGCAGTGACGCCTTTGTGCGGCTCAAAGAGCCCAAAGTCGCCATGGCTTGGGATGACGGAGTGTCGCAGTTGAGCGCGGGCGCCATGCGATATGTGCTGGAACAACGCCTTCGACTGCCTGTAACCCCGATCAGAACCCATCGTTTCGCACGCGCGGACCTCAGTGACTACGACGTCGTTATCGTTCCAGACGGCAATCCTGCAAACCAGCTGGGTAGTGGCGGAATTGGCAGGCTTCGTGAGTTCGTTGAACGAGGCGGGGTTCTTGTAGCAGTGGGAAGCAGCCTCGAAGCATTCTCCCAGGGCGAAAAGCCTTTGCTTTCGATCCAGCGCGAAGCCGCATTGGGACGCGAACCCACAAATGAAGACGAAAAGGATGAGCAGACCAAAGGCCTCGCGCAGGCTTTAGAGATAACAGATGTTGAGGAATACCGATCAGCAATTCAGGATCAGGATGCTTTGCCTGATACGCTTCCTGGTGCGCTTCTGAACACCGTGGCAGATCGCGAACATTTCCTCTCAGCCGGCTACGACGATGGCGCAGTGGTGCTCGCAAGTGGTTCTCGAATCTTCACTCCGCTTGACCGGTCACAAGGGATCAACGTTCTCAGGTTCGCAGCAGCCGAAGACCTCATCGCCAGCGGATATGTGTGGGACGAGAACCGAAGGCAGATGGCCTTCAAGCCATACCTGATGGCGCAGCAAGCTGGTGAAGGTCTCGTGATCGGCTTTGCGCATGATCCATCGACACGGGCCTATCTCGATGGCCTGGATTTGCTGATTGCCAATGCGGTTTTGATCGCACCGTCTCGGATAAAGTGAGCTGAAAGTAATCGAGGATTGTCGGTTAAGCTTGTTGTTCGTCGGGCGGTGACAGACGGAACTCATTCGCCCCTGCCGGACGACCGATCAGGAATCCCTGTACCAACTCAACCCCGGTGCGTTTAGCCATGAGCAAACCGAGCTGATCCTCGACACCTTCAAGCAGGCATTCAACGCCTAGCGTTCCCGCAACGCTGACCAGAGACCGCAGGATCTTCTCGGTCATCGGGTCTTGCAGATCCTCGAGGAATGACCGGTCAATCTTCAGCTTGTTGATCGGCAGAGCGCGCAAATAGTTAAAGTTGGAATAGCCGGTGCCAAAGTCATCGATCGCGATGGTATGGCCACGCGCCGCAAGCCGCTCAAGATGCTCGGTTGCCCTTTCCATATCAACAAGCATCGCCGATTCCGTAACTTCGAATTCAATCATAGATGGATCGACATCGCTCGATTCTAGAACCGCTAGGACAGCGTCCATTGTCTGGGGCGAATTGAGGTCGGTAGCAGACAAATTTACCGACAAGGGAATTGGTTCATCCCAAGTCTTGAACGTCTCAATCGCTTTGCGAAGAACTGTCACCGTGATGTCCATCATCAGCCCGCAGTCTTCTGCAACCGAAATGAAATCGTCGGGACTGATCAATCCAAGTGTTGGACTGTTCCACCGAGCAAGGACCTCAGCCCGCACCATTGTATGGGTCCGCAGGTCCAATTGTGGCTGGAACACCAATTCAATCTCTTCAGTCAGCTTCGCCGCACGAAGCGCTCTTTCAATTCGATACCGTTCGGCAAATGCGCGAGCATGCTCATCGTCAAATGAAACAACCCGGTCCTTGCCGCTGCGCTTTGCATGCAAAAGCGCAAAATCAGCGCTCTTGAAGACTGCGGATTCTTCCTGGCCCTGCTCGATCCGGCAACATCCGATCGAGCCGGATATCTGAATCAGTCGGCCATCAATTGGATAGGCCTTCGATAGCCTTGACAGCAGCTGCTCCATCCACGCCACGACTTCGTCTTCCGCCCTGTCGCTGGACACCACAAGACCGAACTCATCGCCGCCAATTCGGCTTACATCGGCCTTGCCTTCGCAAAAGCTGCGCAGCCGGAAGCTAACCGATTTCAACAGCTCATCGCCCATGATGTGGCCGTGATTGTCATTGACGAACTTGAAGCCATCAAGGTCAAGCAATGCCAACCACCCCGTGCGTTCGGCTGCGATCTCTCTTTCAAGCGATCGGAAAAACGCCCGGCGATTATCCAATCCTGTCAGGCTGTCTGACAGCGATTCTTGCTTCAGCGCCAACCCGGCTGTCTTTTCATCATCGAGGTCGCGCTCGACTGATTGAAGCGCCAGCTGCGCTGCCTTTTCTGCCTCTGCTGCGCTCCCGATCGCTTTGCGCAAGTAGTGCGAAATCGTCGCACCAGCCATGGCGGCAGCAAAACCAAGAAAAGCAAATGTGAACCCAAGTTCTGAAGCCTGAAAGGCGAGCTTGTAGGCGAGCAAACCAAGCGTGATCGAAATCCATAGCATTGACTGCCGAACCGAAAGGCTCGCAAGGGCGAAGATCATCACTGCGATGATATAGTAAACCAGCTTGGAGCTCGAGAAGTCCAGCCACAGAGTCACTTCGACGTTGAACAGAATGATTGTGTTCACGAGAATATTCGCAAGCACGAGAGATTCCCAATGCTGGCGATGCTTCAGCGATCGGAAAGCAAGCCAAAGAGTCACAGCCGAAAGGCCAGAAGACCCTGCGAAGAAAAGCAAATCTGATCCGCTGGTGGTCGCAACATTAGCGACTGTCATCAAGGCATAGTAGATCGCCATGGCAATCAAATAGCCACGGATAATCGGCCAATAAGCCGCCGCTACAGCAGCTTTCGATTCCCTTGCCTGCACCGTCGCAAACCCCTCAGTCCAAACTCGCCACGTCCGAAACAGAAAACCGTGCCGATTGAACATCTTGGAGTTAGAACGAAGAGCCTAACTTTCAGTTACTTGACAAAAAACGAATGCGTCGCCTGTAATGACGCTTAGGCCTATCCACTAGCGTGGTAGAAATCATAGATCTGGCGAGCGACCTTGTCGCTTACTCCCGGAGCGCGTTGTAAGTCTTCGAGCGCCGCAGCACGCACTTTGCTCGCGGTTCCGAAATGCAACAACAACGCACGCTTCCGAGCGGGACCAATTCCCGGAATTTCATCCAGCGGTGACGCAGTTATAGCTTTCGATCGCTTCGCCCGGTGCGCTCCGATTGCGAACCTGTGGACTTCATCTCTCAGACGCTGGGCGTAGAACAGCACTTGCGAGTTTGTTGGCAACATCTTTTCCCTGCCATCGGGAAAATGGAAGACTTCGCGGCCTTCACGTCCGTGATGCGGTCCTTTCGCGATGCCAATCACGGGCACATCATCAATGCCGAGTTCCCCCAGCACTTCCATCACACTGGACAATTGTCCTTTGCCGCCATCAACTAACACGAGGTCAGGCCAGACGCCCGCTTTCTCGCGATCGGGATCATCTTTCATTGCTCGAGCGAAACGGCGCTGCATAACTTCGCGCATCATCGCAAAATCATCATTGGTCTGCGCCTCCTTGATATTGAACTTGCGATATTGCGATTTCTCAAAACCTTCAGGGCTTGCGACTACCATCGCGCCAACGGCCTTGGTCCCCTGGATATGCGAGTTATCGTAGACCTCGATCCGTTCTGGCGGGGAGTCGAGTTCAAGAAACTCAGCCAACTCGCGATTGACTTTCGCTTTGGTGCCAGTCTCCGCCAGTCTTCGGTCAAGTGCCTCTTCCGCGTTGCGGCTCGCTTGCGCGAGAAGCTTTCGCCGATCTCCTCTTTGCGGAATCGACAATTTCACTTTTTTGTCTGCCGATTCCGAAAGCGCAGCCTCAATCAGCTCGCTTTCTGGGAGTTCGCGATCGACCAAGATTGTCGGCGGCGGCGGAACTTCCTCATAGAATTGCAGCATAACGTTGGCGAGAACCTGCGCCTCTGCAACGTCCTTGGTGTGCGATGGGAAAAAGGCTCGGTGTCCCCAATTCTGCCCTCCTCGAATGAAAAATGCCTGTACCCCGACATGCCCTCCCTTCACCGCAAGCGCGAACACGTCAGCGTCTCCTATCCCGCTGGCATTAATGGCTTGGGACCCTTGAATAAATGTCGCGGCGCGTAGCCGATCACGCAGGATAGCGGCTGTCTCGAAGTCCAGTTCTTCGGCTGCTTTGGCCATCTGCTTTTCAAGATCGGCCTGCACTTGTGAGCTTTTGCCTGCCAGGAAGTCCTTCGCTTGCCTGACCAGAATGTCATAGTCCTCTATAGTGATACGATCGACACACGGAGCCGAACAACGCTTGATCTGGTATAATAGGCACGGCCTGTCCCGATTGTTGAAGAAGCTATCGGTGCAGCTGCGCAGCAGGAACAGTTTTTGCAGCGCATTCAAAGTAGTATTGACGCTCCCTGCGCTTGCGAATGGTCCATAGTAATTGCCCTTGGCTCGCCGAGCGCCGCGATGTTTGTGGATGCGGGGGAACTCGTGATCAGCGCGTAAGAGGATAAAAGGAAAGCTCTTGTCATCGCGAAGCAGCACATTGAAGGGCGGTCGATAGCGCTTGATAAGTTGTGCTTCGAGCAACAACGCTTCCGCTTCGGAGTTAGTTGTGACGATCTCCATGCGGCGGCACTGGCTGACCATTCTTTGCAATCGACCGGAAAGCCCGTTGACTTGGGTGTAGTTGGCGACACGCGCCTTTAGACTGCGAGCTTTGCCGACGTATAGAACATCTCCCCTCGTATCGAGCATGCGATAAACGCCGGGGATCGGCTTTAGCGTTTTGACTGTCTCGCGAATGGCTTCGACGCCGGCTTCCAGGTTCGGCTGCGCACGCGACACGGTGTAAGCCGCACGCTCTTCATTGAAACGTTCAGCACCACGTGGATCGTGGGGTTTACCGGCCTCGGTTCTCGACATGTAGTTGAAATAGGGGGCTTAGCCTGCAGTGAAAAGTAGCGGTGCCGCTCTCCCCACAACCCCTCGCGAAATAAGTATCTGTCGCCTTTATACAAAAATAATACCCAAGATCTATATTATCTTTCATTTTATTCACTCTTCGCGTATCTTCGAATCATAAATATAACACTTGGGTTGTTTTCGATTTTAGCTAACGGAGACAATATCATGACAAGTCCAGATCATCATGGAATGAAACCGCTTGAGGGGCTTTCTCCTTACTGCGTGCGAGGTAAGTACGGCAGCGAGCACCAGCGAGATGACCGTTTTGGGAGGATGTTCGGCCACTTGATGCCCGCATACACCGACCCAGCAATTCTCGCCGCAATTGGCGATGAAAACGGAAACATGCGTGCGCCTGACGATCAGGACAGAACTCAGAACGTGCCCGTCGGCATGGTGTTCTTCGGGCAGTTCGTGGATCACGATATCACGCTGGATGCATCAACAACCTTCGATAGCGTCGTCGATAATCCCGGCGAAATTGCCAATGTGCGCACGCCGACACTCGATCTCGACTGCATCTATGGGACTGGGCCGGAAGCACAGCCCTATCTCTTCGAACAGAATGGAACTTTCGCTGGAGTAAAGCTGCTCACCGGATCCGATAACCCGAATCAAAACGGGGAAGCCGCACATGATCTGCTGCGCTCGCCGAATGACAGAGCGATCATTGGCGATCCTCGCAACGATGAGAACCGCATTATCAGCCAAATTCAATTGGCCGTGATCCGGTTTCATAACCACGTGGCGCAAACAGTGCATGACAACCCCAGCCAGTTCGGGCTCGACGCTGCACCAGAAGGGCATGAGCTTTACGAAGTGTCTCGTCGCCTCACAACCTGGCATTACCAATGGGCAGTTGTGAACGATTTCCTCACAGACATGTGCGGGAAACCGGTGGTCGAACGCGTGCTGGGCTGCGGCCGCAAGCACTATTGCGCAGAAACGCCATTCATTCCGGTTGAATTTTCGGTCGCCGCCTATCGCTTCGGCCACTCAATGGTGCCGTTTCAATTGCAGGTTCAGATGGGCCAAAGACAGTTCCCGCTATTCAGCCCTAACGGCCTTGGCGGCGCCTTCACGCCTGTCCCCAGCACTGCTGCAGTGGTCGATATGCATGAGCTGTTTTTCACTCCAGAAAACAGAGCTGTTCAGCGGACGCAGAAGCTGGACACACTGATGTCGAAGGATCTGCTGTCATTGCCGTTTGTAACTGGCACACCGGCAGAAAAATCACTGGCGACCCGCAATCTCATGCGTGGGAACACTTTCCTGCTGCCCGCTGGAGAAAAGGTTGCCGCTGCAGTTGGTCGAGATCAGAGTGAAATCGATCAAGTGATCGCAAAAGTCGCGACGATTAACGCTGATCTCGGCGAGGAAGGCATCCCGCTGTGGCTCTACCTGCTCGCAGAAGCGGAAGTGATCGGACGCGAGGAATCCGATGGCAGCTTTACGCCTGGAGAAGGTCTCGGCCCGGTTGGAGCAACGATCGTAACCGAAGTGATGATCGGATTGCTCGAACTCGACGAACATTCTTTCCTTGGTGCCAATCGCAATTGGATACCGCAGGATGATTGGAACACACTCGGCAAATTGCTGACAGTGGCTCAGCCGGCGATCCCCTAATCGCCGGCCATATGCGGAGCAGAGCCGACATCGCCCCCGTCGGCTTTGCTCCGCATCTTTCTATGACGACGAATGTTGGTTTTGCGCGACAGTCGCCCTATCGGCTGGCGTTATGGAAAAATATGATGTGATCATCCTTGGCGCTGGCGCAGCGGGTCTGATGTGCGCGGCAAGAGCGGGACAAAGCGGTATGCGCGTGGCCGTTCTCGAAAAGACTGAAAAGCCGGGCAAAAAGATCCTTATTTCTGGCGGCGGGCGATGCAATTTCACAAATATCAACGCCGGTCCGCGCAATATCATCTCGGAGAACCATCACTTCGCAAAGTCCGCCCTTGCGCGTTTCACGCCTCAGGATTTTGTCGAGCTGGTCGACCGGCACGGTATTGCGTGGCACGAGAAAACACTTGGTCAATTGTTTTGCGACGGCTCAGCGAAACAGATTGTGCAGATGCTGCTTGATGAGTGCCCTGAAGGTGTGGACGTAATTTGTGATGCCGATGTCAGCGAAGTGATCCGTGAAGGGGAGCAGTTTGGCGTGATGGCCAGCGAAAAGAGCTATTTCGCGCCATCTTTAGTAATAGCGACCGGCGGTCCTTCCATACCGAAAATGGGGGCAACTGGTTTTGCCTATGGCCTTGCGCGGCAATTCGGGTTGAAGGTGGTCGAGCCTCGCCCTGCCCTTGTTCCACTTACTTTGGGCGGTGATGACGTGCTCTTCCGCGACCTTTCTGGCGTTTCGGCATCCGTTGAAGCGCGGGCGCGGCAAGGGAAAACGGTTGCTGAATTCACCGAAGCCGCTTTGTTTACGCACAAAGGCCTGTCTGGACCGGCAATTCTTCAAGTTTCTTCGTACTGGCGGCGTGGCGATGCGGTTGAGATCGACTTCTTTCCAGGCCGCCCGTCAGGCTGGTTAATCGAACAGAAGCGAGAAAACCCAAAACAGGCCCTTAAAGCCGTGCTGTCCGAAATCCTGCCGGATCGTTTGGCAACAACTCTGACTGAAAGGATCGCGCGTGAATTCAGCGTTGTGGGATCGATTGGCGGCATTGCTGACAAGGCGCTGTCAGACGTCGAGCAAAAATTGGCGAATTGGCTCTTCCATCCCACCGGCACTGAAGGCCTCGCCAAAGCCGAAGTGACAGCAGGTGGTATTTCTACAGCTGAGCTGTCGTCGAAAACTATGGAATCCATAAAGGTGCCAGGTCTCTATGCCATCGGGGAAGCCGTCGATGTAACGGGTTGGTTGGGCGGTTACAATTTTCAATGGGCGTGGGCCAGCGCAGTGGCTGCAGCAGAAGCGGTCGCCACGACATAAAATTGCGCAGAACACCTCGTACAAGGTAACGGCTGCCGTGCACGTAAGGTTGTTTTGTCAATCAATTGTGCCTACGCCCCTCGACAGAGTTCAAATTTGAACCGAAGCGCCCCCTCCTTTGGGGCGTCTGCAGGAGAGACCCTTGCGACAATTGCAGGGCATGGATTCATCGTTCGTCGCGATGGAATCACCCAATTCGCCGATGCATATCGGCAATCTGCTGATCTATAATCCGGAGACGGCGCCGGGCGGGTTCGTTCGTTTTAAGGACATCCTGAGCTTTTTCGAATCCCGATTGCAGCTTTCGAAGACAATGCGGCAGAGACTGGTGCGTGTCCCGTTCGATCTAGACTACCCGTACTGGATAGAAGATCCGAATTTCGATCTGGAGTACCATGTCCGGCACGTGGCGCTTCCCAAGCCTGGCGACTGGCGACAGTTGTGTATCCAGACCGCCCGCATCCACGCCCGGCCGATGGACCTTAATCGCCCACCTTGGGAATTCACTGTTGTTGAAGGATTGGACAAGGTCCGTGGCTACCCGGCTGGTTGCTTTGCCTTCGTGACCAAAGTCCACCATTCCGCGATTGATGGCCTGTCTGGCATCGACATGATGGAAGCGATCCATACGCTCGCGCCTAATGCTCCGCCGCCAAATAAACCAGACGAATGGAAACCTGAGAAAGTACCAGGTCCTGTGGAACTGCTGGGCAAATCTTACATCAATGCTTTGCTCAATCCGGTCAAACAGGCGCAGGTTGCAGCACAAGCTGTTCCCGGAGTGGCAAGCGCGATCAAAGGTCTAATCGCACGTGACTTCAAGGTTTCTAGCGATCTTGTTCCACCGCGCACGCGCTTCAACCGCAGTATATCACCTCACCGTGTCGTCGAAGGGCGCAGCTTTGACTTAGCGGAAATCAAATCGATCCGCGCCCTCTTGCCTGACGCAAAGGTCAATGATGTTGCGCTGTCGATCATTGGTGGCGCGCTGCACAAATATCTCACTGCCAAAAGCGATCTCCCGAAGGGAACTATGACAGCGATGGCTCCCATCTCTGTCCGCTCGGATGATGAGAAAGGCGATATGGGTAATCAGGTCGCCGCCATGATCGCGCCTTTGGGTACACATATTGCCGATCCTGCCGAGCGGCTCGAATACGTGTTTTCTCAGACCAGCAATTCGAAAGCGATGACCAACGCGATCGGCGCGCGCACCATGACAGAGGTGAGCAAGGTCAATCCCGCGTTGTACATGGCGCTTGGCGCTCAGCTGTTTAATCGGATCAGCATTGCTCACCGTTTGGCGATGCCATTCAATACAGTCGTCACCAACGTACCTGGTCCGCCAATTCCGATCTATTCGGCCGGCGCCCGACTGGAGAGCATGGCTCTTTCCTTGATCTGTCTAACAGACGGTCTTGGGCTGGCCCATGTCGTCCAAAGCTATATCGACGAAGCCTATATCAGCTTCACCGCGTGCCGCGATATCCTGCCAGATCCGGAGTTTTATTCGGAATGCTTGCAGGAAAGTTTCGACGAGATGCTTGCTGCGGCGAAGGCCATTGAAAAGAAGTCCGCCAAACCCACGGCAAAAAAACGGGCCTCTCGCAAGCCTGCAGCACCAAAAACCTCCGCAAAACCAGCCAATAAGACGCGTCGCGCACAAAGCCCAAGAGGCAAAAGGGAGAACACCTGATGGCAAGCACAGCCATGGATATCGATGCATCAAAGGGTCAGCGTGCACCGTCCCCTCCCAACCGCTTCTGGACCTTCGCTGAAGGCCGAGCGATGTTTGAACTTGGTGCGTTCTACGCCAGCAGAATGATCTTATCAGGCCTGCCGCAAGGCGATGGTCACTCGGTCCTTGTCATGCCCGGCTTCATGGCTTCCAACAGTTCAACTGTGCCAATGCGCGGTCTCCTCGCAGACCTGGGCTACGACGCTCATGGCTGGAATTCCGGCCGCAACGTGCGGATCAATGAAGAGCTGATAGATCGCCTGGAAACACAACTCGATCGGCTGCATCGCGCTACGGAACGCCCCGTTTCGATTATCGGATGGAGCCTTGGCGGCGTTCTGGCTCGAGAACTGGCGAAGCTGCATCCGGACAAGGTGCGGCTGGTGATCAGCCTTGGCAGTCCGATTACAGACGATCGAGCGCACACCAACGCCGCTCGACTGTTCGAGTTCTTCAATGGCGACGAGCCAGATCGTATTCGTGGAGGGCAATTTCGCGGCCTGGATATTGCGCCTCCGGTCCCCACCACATCCATTCTTACCAAGACTGATGGAGTTGTGCATTGGCGCGGCAGCGTTCAGCAACCCGGTGACCACCCGACTGAAAATATTCAGGTCTATGCAAGCCACTGCGGCCTTGGGGTAAACCCTAGCGTGATGATCGCAATCGCCGACCGCCTTGCCCAGAAAGAAGGCGAGTGGATGCCGTTCGAAGCCGATCCAGCATACCGTTGGATGTTTCCCAAACTCAGCCTCGACTGAAGGCCGAAGCGTTAAAACAACTTCCGGATATCGATCCCAATGAAGCGGCCCACCGGATCAAGTAAGAACGGTTGGTAGTTCAGTGGGGTCTGTCCGTTCTCATCAGTCACGCGTCGCTGCGCGTCGAAGATATTGTCCGCGCGCAAGGAAACCCTCAGATTCTTGAGAACACCCTCGTTCTTACCGACTAGCTGCCCGATTTCGCTGAACAACCGCAAATCAAACGTCGCGAGATCGTCGAAAAAGATATCACTACTGTCAGTAAGGTCTGATCCATTAAGCCGCGCTGAGCCCGTGTAGCGGCCTGACAAACGCATTCCGACTCCGTTGCCGAATATGCCAGCTTCAAGTCGCGTAGAATGCCTAGATAGGCCGGTAGCGCCGGTGGCATCACCGGCAAGCTGGTCAAGCACGTCCAGGCCCGGTGCAATCAGAATTTCATTGTCGAGTTCAATCGAGTGATTGAGCGACACAAAATAGCGCCATCCCCGGAAGTTCCGACGCTGGAGTGGGTTGAATGCCGGCCCTCCGCCACCGGCCTGCCGATTGCCTTGCTCTGCGGATGGTCGATTCGGCGGACCGCCTGCGCAAAACTGTGACCGAAACCGTTCCAGCGCTGCATCGGGGATATTGCCATTCTCATCGCGCGCTTGATCCAGTCCAAGCTTGATAAACTGCGGGTCTACTCCGGGTAACTCAGCTGAAACGTCTTCACCGCGCTCAATCTTACCAATCAATTCTCTTATCGCGCCAATACCGTCATCCCCGCAGGCGCGTTCGCGAAACGCAGCAGAAGCTGATCCGGCAGGGTTTTCAGGTGCACTAGGACTTGCGGGACGCCTCGTGATGCCGCGTGGCGGACCAGAGGCGCCATCGGGTCGTTCACCAGGCGGTCCTCCCCGACTTCTTGCGCCTTGATCGCCACGTCCGCCGCGGAACATCGATGGATCCATACTGCAAAGACGCTCGCGAAACCCAGCGATGCGCTCATCACTGATTTGGCCATCATCGTCGCGGATGCGGGACAATATCCTTTCGAGCTGTCTGGGTCTTACGCCTGGAAACTCTTGTGATAGATCATCGCCATTTTCCGCCGAGCGTATCAGCTTGGTCACAAATTCGAGGCCATCATCCGCGCACAAACGGTCTCGAAAGGCAAGGAACTGCTGACGTCTATCGCCGCTTGGGGGACCCCCTGCCGCCGGCACTCCTGACGGTCGAGGCGGACCAGCCGCACCGTTGGCTGGAGGAGTATCTACGCCTGAATTCGCTCTTCCTCGAGGTCGCGCGCTTCCTGGAGGGCCACCGCCTGGCCGACCCCGCCCTTGCTGACCTGCTCCAATGCTTCCTCGCGTAGAGAGGCCAAACTGCAAGCGGTTTGCTCTGGTCTCGGAAAATGTCACGAAACGCCGATCCACCGCGATCAAAGTTCCATTTGCGTTACGCGTGATGCGATCCGGGAATGCGGCCTCAATTTCAGGCGAGATTATTGGAAAACTTCGCGTAACATCCTCAGAACGGTTCCTGATGTACTCAACAGTGAACCGGGTATTGTCGACAAATGGCAATTCCCAGTTGGCGGCAAACTTCCAGTCGCGCTGAGTTTCAGCCAAAAGATCTGGATTTCCACCGGTAGTCACGGTTGCCAAAACGGTCTCACCATTAGTGAAATCGAAGATCGGAACGTTGAAGAACTGCACTTCTGGATTGCCAAGCGAAGTCAGATCTGGGGCAACTTCGCGAACGATGTAGTTGGCTGACAGGCTGAGCTTGTCGGTGACTCCCCAGTTCAAGCCAATCGTGTAATCGCCCAGGGTTCCGAAGTCGGAGAAATGGTTCAGACCGACTTGCCCATTTATCGTAAAGCTGCCCAACGCATCGGCAAAGCCGGTGCGGCGGCTGGTGATCGGGATTACGAAGTTGGCACCAGCCGACAAGTCGCCCCGCGTCAACTCAACTGGCGTGTTGTTCCTTGAGTCGAGCGTATCAACATTCGTCCAGTCGTACCCGATATCAAATGTTGCAAGCAGTTCACCGCCAGGAAGATCGGCTACCGGTCCGCGCAGCGTGTTAAGGGAACTCGCGCTAATCGTGCGAGTGAAAGCAGTGTCTGTTTCCGCAATGAAAGATGTCGGAAGCGGCCCATTGATCGCGAGCAGTCCCGCAAGCGCATCTGACTGTAAGCCGGTCGTATCGAAGCGTTGATCAATGAACTGCGTTGTTTCGGATAATCCGGCATCGAAGGTCGAGGTGAAGCGAAAGGCGTTCACCGGCTTGGTTAGCGATCCGGAGGTCTGAACAACATCCTGGGCAGTCACGCTCTGAAGCGGTGCTGCTTCCCCAAAGGTGCGAAATGCGCTTTGGCCCTCTGGATCGGTCAGTAGTACGGTATTGAGACCCTGCAGACTGCGTGAGTCGTTGCGCTGGTAGTTGAAGTTGGCGCTTAGTGAGACGCCGCTTTCAATTATCGCTTTAGCCCAGCTGATGTTCGCATCCAGCGAACGAGTATCACCTCGCAGACTGCGGAAAGCCGCTTGGTCCGGATCCCCATCAATATCGGAAATCGAACCTGGGGTCTGAATTATTCCACGCTCATCTTCGGTCAGGAACGATTGATCACTGGCTTCAAAATTGAAATTGATCCGTCCACCGTCGGCGATTTGAAGAAAGCCCAATTCCTGTTCACGCACGTGATTTCCTCCGCGCGACGGCCCCTCAAACTCAAATTCAACCTCCGCATTGCGGTAGTTTTCTTTCAGGATCAGATTGATGACACGGCGGTCTGGAGGAAATCCAAAGCGTTGTGCGACTTCTTCAGGAAAGACTTCAACGCGGGCAAGCGCTTCCGGCGGGTAGTTGCGGAATTCGCGGAAGGATCCGATCCGAATCCCATTGATAAGGATCACTGGGCGACCGCCACCGCCGCGCCCTCTGGCAGAACCGGTCTGGTTGGTGAGTTGCGTTACTAGGTCCGCAATTGAAGTGACGCCCTCAGCGGCAATATCGTCTTCATTGAGTTCGAGCAGCGGTGCCTGCTGAACATCAAGCTGACCACGCAAACGCTGAGCGTTGACAATGATCTCCCCATTGCCTGTGCCGATCTCTGTTTCACGCAGTTCTGGTTGATCAGGGGGCGCTTCGGATTGTGGAGGCGAGACTGTTTCAGCCTGCTCCTGCGAAGCTACGGGTTGTGCCGCAACAGCAGCCAGACACGCACTCGCAAGCAATGGTGTGCGGAGAGGAGAGGTCGGAGTCATGACACCCTATTGAGCAATTGCTGGAAAGGAACAAACACTTGAATTGTATCGGATTGCACCGATGTAGTGTCGGCACTCAAATAACAGGATCAAAAGCGCAGAAGGCGCTGCGGTTGCGGTGTTAACGCACGAGGCTTCCCTTTTGTTCTCACCATCGCTAAATGCCGCGCAACAATCGATCGGTGCATTTTGCACCGCAACAGGGATTACGAATTTACATGGCCAAAGAAGAACTCCTCGAAATGCGCGGGCGCGTTGTTGAGCTGCTGCCCAATGCGATGTTCCGGGTAGAGCTTGAGAACGGCCACGAAGTGCTGGGTCACACGGCTGGCAAGATGCGGAAAAACCGTATTCGCGTGCTAGTCGGTGACGAAGTGCAGTGTGAGCTGACGCCGTACGACCTTACAAAGGCACGTATCACGTATCGCTTCATGCCGGGTCGTGGTGGCCCTCCCGGTCAATAATAACGGGAAACTGAGCGCTCATGAGCGCGCTACACCTTACACTGGCATCTGCATCCCCCCGTAGGCGTGACCTTCTCGCTAGACTTGGGATAGTGCCAGATGCTGTCCAGCCTGCTGATATCGATGAGAGCCCGTTGAATGGCGAGCGTCCCAGTGACTATGCCCTGCGGGTGGGGCTTGAGAAAGCGGCTGCAATAAAGGCAACCGGTTACGTTCTCGCAGGTGATACCGTTGTCGCTGCCGGTCACCGCATCCTGCCGAAAACCGAAGATGAAAGCGATGCACGGTACTGCCTGGAGCTCCTTTCCGGCAGACGCCACACCGTGCTGTCCAGCGTTGTATTGCGAGCAGAAGATGGCACCACACGCTGCCGTTTGAGCGAGAACACAGTCCGTTTCAAATCGCTTTCTAGCGAAGAAGTCGACGCCTATATCGCCAGTAAAGAATGGGTTGGCAAAGCAGGTGGCTATGCCATTCAGGGTGCCGCCGAAGGCCTGATCCAATGGATCAGAGGAAGCCATTCATCAATCATGGGGTTACCTCTATACGAAACGCGAACGCTCCTAAAAGCGGCAGGATTCGCAATTGGCTGAGTGGCTGATCGAGAGAGGTATTGGCGAAGATCGTGCTATCCTGATCGATAATGGTGAGGTTCGGGCCGCGAAGCTCCATTGGACGGGAGAACTCGTCTGCGGTGAGATCAGAACAGCAAGGTTAGTTGCCAAGCGTGGCAGTACACGCCGCGGAACAGCCACACTTGAAGACGGTGCGGAGGTTCTGGTCGATCATTTGCCGCGAGATTTGACTGAAGGCGCATCCTTTGCGCTGCGCATTTCTCGTGCACCAATTTCTGAGCGAGGTCGGCTGAAGCGCGCCCAGGGCCGCTTTTTCGCGATCGAGCTGCCCAGAGAACAAGCAGCTCAAGAAGCTGGTCCATTTGGTTTGTCAGACTTCCGGATTGTCCGGCAATTTCCTGCCGGTTTGTGGGAAGACGTTTGGTCAAGCGCTTCTTCCGCCAGCCTGGAATTCACCGGTGGTGAAATTCTATGCAGCGTTACACCTGCCATGACTCTGATCGATATCGATTGCGATCGCCCAGAAGATGCCTGCACCAAGGCTATCCCGACGATAGAGCGCGCAATCCGCTGGTTCGACCTTGGCGGAAACATCGGCATCGATTTTCCAAGTGTGTCAGACAAAGGAACCCGCAAAGACATCGATAGCGATCTGGGAAAGGCTCTGGGCGACTGGCCTCATGAACGCACGGCGATGAACGGCTTTGGGTTTGTTCAGCTCGTCGCAAGACTGGAAGGCCCGTCGCTGCTGCATCGTTTCGCCACATCGCGGGTTGGGATGTGCGCTCGCGCGGCTCTGCGCAGGGCAGAGCAGGTCGAGGGTCACGGAGCAATACTGCTGACGGTTCATCCGGCTATCAACGCCAAGTTGAAACCTGAGTGGCTTGATGAGTTACAGCGGCGAACCGGAAAAGACTTGAGGATCGCAGTGGATCCCGGACTTGCGCTTGAGGCGGCTCATGCCCAAACTGTTGGCGCATGAGCAAACAAAACCGTCCCTGCCCGATCTGCAAAAAGGCAAGAACCGAAGAACACGCGCCTTTCTGTTCTTCGCGTTGTAAGGACCGCGATCTCGCACAGTGGTTTGGCGATGGCTATGCAGTTCCGGGGCGTCCGGCCAGCCCGGAAGAAATTGCAACTGCAGATTGGGAAAAACAGGACTGATTCCCTCTTGCCAAGCGCGCCGCGCTTCGCCATACGCCCGCTCTCATTTGCTCGCCGGTTGCATCGCATCAGCAATGTAATCGCCGCCGCAGCGAATGCCCGGGTAGCTCAGGGGTAGAGCAGCGGATTGAAAATCCGCGTGTCGGTGGTTCGATTCCGCCCCCGGGCACCATTCGCTGAAGAGGGGAAACCACACCCATGTCCCGTCGCCGCCAGATTTACGAAGGCAAGGCCAAGATCCTTTACGAAGGGCCTGAGCCGGGCACGCTGATCCAGTATTTCAAGGATGATGCGACCGCTTTTAATGCTGAGAAACAAGGCACGATCAACGGCAAAGGCGTGATCAATAACCGCATCAGCGAGCATGTTTTTACGCGGCTTGCGCATATTGGCATCCCGACACACTTCATCCGACGCCTCAACATGCGCGAACAATTGGTTCGACAAGTCGAGATCATTCCGATTGAGGTAGTGGTCCGCAACGTCGCGGCCGGATCGATATGCAAGCGACTTGGTCTTGAAGAAGGCGAACCCCTGCCCCACACCCTGATCGAGTACTACTACAAAGACGACGCGCTAGGTGATCCGTTGATTGCCGAAGAGCATATTGCGTGTTTCCAGTGGGCTAGCCACGAAGAGATGCACGACATCTCATCCATGGCGATCCGCGTGAATGACTTTCTCTGCGGCATGTTTGCGGGGATTGATATCCGGCTGGTCGATTTCAAATTGGAGTTTGGCCGTTTGTTCGATGGCGATTTCAGCCGCGTGATCCTCGCAGATGAAATCAGCCCTGATGGTTGTCGGTTGTGGGACATGCAGTCTGGCGAAAAGCTGGACAAAGACCGCTTCCGGCGCGACCTGGGAGGCGAAGAAGAAGCCTATCGTGAAGTTGCGCGACGTCTTGGCCTGCTTCAATCAGAGGAAACCGGCCCCGGAGAAGTGCTCGATCTCTCGAGCCATCGTTCACGCCTCAGAGGTGCTCCGCCCAAGAAATAGGCAACGGCTTGCTACGGCATTTTCTTGCCGGCTCCATGCTCACAAATTGAGCAGTGCATTCATAAAACACCTGACAGCGCCTGTTCATCCATTAAACTGCACGGTTCAGGGGATGGAGAGGCACTGCCAAATTTTATGAAATCGACTGCACGCGTGTTCGCTGCGGGGCTGCTGTTCGCCCTGCCCAATATTGCCTTGATCGGTGCTTTGTCCGCCGAAGAACCGGCGGACGTAGCAACAGCCCCAGATGGTTCGGCGCCTGTCTGGGCATTCGAGTCCAGTGATATTGAGGTCGATCCGAACTATGTGTTCGGTAAGCTGAAAAATGGGATGCGCTATATCCTGCGCCGGAACGGAACGCCCGAAGGCACTGCAATGGTGCGGATGCGGATTGATTCAGGCTCGCTTGATGAAACCGAAACGGAACGCGGTCTTTCGCATTATCTTGAGCACATGGCCTTCAATGGATCGACCAACATTCCTGAAGGCGAGATGATCAAGCTTCTCGAACGCGAAGGGCTTGCCTTTGGCGCCGATACCAACGCTTCGACTGGGTTCGAAGCCATCACGTACATGCTGAATCTTCCGCGCAATGATGAGCAATTGCTAGACACAGCGCTGATGCTGATGCGCGAAACAGCGAGCGAGATTACCATTGCTGAAGACGCGGTTGATCGGGAACGCGGAGTCATTCTTGCCGAACGCCGCGACCGCCGGAATTTCGCGCAACGCGCCCGAGAGGACAGCTTCGAATTTACCTCTCCGGGCGCTCGCTACGCAGATCGCTTACCCATCGGGACGCTACAGGTTCTGGAGAATGCGGACGCGGCAGACCTGCGGGCTTTGTATGAGCGCACCTACACCCCTTTGAACACGGTAATGGTGATAGTGGGCGACTATCCGGTTGAAGTGATGGAAGCCAAAATTCGGGAAAGATTTGCCGATTGGGAGGGAGGGCCAGCCCCTGCCGACCCGATCACTGGTCCCATAGATATCGATCGCCAGGGATTGACCGATATCTATCTTGACCCGGCCCTTTCTGAAACGGTTACCATCTCTCGTTTCTCCGATTGGCGTGATGAACCTGACACGTTGGCCAACCGCGATAAACAAGGTCTGCGAGGGATTGGCTATTCCATTATCGCCCGCCGGCTTGCACGGCTGGCGCGCGGCGAAGATGCGCCCTTTCGCGGCGCGAGCTTCGGCGGTGGAGACGTGTTTGAAGATGCGAGCGTCAAGGCGGTTACCATCTCAAGCGCAGATGGAGAATGGCGCAAAGGCATGCTTGCCGCAGTGCGCGAAGTTCGACAGGCCCTCACCTATGGCTTCACTCAGGCCGAGATTGACGAACAGCTCGCGAATTTCCGTACAGCGCTTGAGAATGCCGTAAAGGCGTCAGAAACGCGCGCTAACGGAGCCTATGTCGGTCAGGCGCTAAGCCTTGTTGCCAATGATCGGATTCCTACAACTCCGCAATATCGGCTCGCCAATTACGAGCGTTTCGAACAATTGGTATCTCCGGAGAGCGTCCACCAGGCATTACTCGCTGACGTGGGCTCTTTGGAGAACCCGCTTATTCGATTCCAAGGTCGCACTGCACCGGAGGGTGGTGAGGAGGCTTTGCGCGCAGCATTTGCCGATGCGATGGCTCTGCCGATTGCTGCGCCTATTGATAACGGCCCACTAAAATTTGCCTATACTGATTTTGGCGACCCCGGTGAGGTGGTCTCAGACACCGTCGATGACCGATTGGGTATTCGCAAGATCCGTTTCGCAAACGGTGTGCGGCTCAATCTCAAATCCACCGATATCCGGGAGGATCGCATCAGTTGGCGGATGTCGCTCGATGGCGGTAGCCTGCTCAACACGAAATCAGATCCGCTGAAAACAGCGATGGTTGGCAGTCTGGGCAATGGCGGACTAGGCAAACACAGCCAGGATGAACTGCAAACCGTCTTGGCCGGTCGCAGTGTCGGGGTACGCCTCAACACAAACGCCGAAGTCTTCTCATTCAGGGGTGGTACAACGCCACGAGATCTTGAATTGCAGATGCAGTTCCTTGCAGCGTCCCTTACCGATCCTGGCTACCGACGCGAAGGAGAGGAGCGCTATCGCCGCAGCATCGAGAACTTCTTTGCCAATCTCGATGCAACACCTGGCCGAGCGCTGAGCAATGCTCTTGGTGCACTGCTTTCCGACGGAGACCCGCGCTTCAGTTTGCAAAGCAAGGACGCATTTCTCGCGCTCAACTATGAGAAACTGCAAGCCGATATTGGCGAGAGACTAACCTCAGGAGCTATCGAAATTGCGCTCGTGGGGGATTTTGATGAAGAGACCGCCATTTCAGCCGTTGCCGCAACTATGGGAGCGCTCCCGCAGCGCGAGGCGGACTTTCAGAGCCGCGATGAAGCCCGGCTGCGCACCTTTACGTCCAAACGCGGTCTAACGCAGCTGACACATAGCGGCGAAGCGGATCAAGCGTTGTTGCGTCTGACATGGCCAACCAATGATGATGACGACTTCGCCGAGGAAATGAAGCTGACGTTGCTGGCGCGGATCGTTCGTCTCGAACTGACAGACCGATTGCGCGAGGAGTTGGGCCAGGCCTATTCTCCTTCTGCTGGCAGCAGCAGCAGTTCGGTTTATCCTGACTATGGGACATTCCGGATTCAGGCTTCTGTCGATGTCGCACAGGTCGAACCTACGCGAGCCGCCATCATCGGATTGGTTGAAGATCTTCGCTCGAAGCCGATTGATCCTGACCTAATCGAGCGCGCCCGGAAACCCATTCTCGAAAGCTATGACAACCTGTTGAAGGGGCTTGGCGGCTGGATGAGCCTGACCAGTCGGGCACAGGAAAAGCCGCACAGGATCGATCGTTTTTTTGCGGCACCGGAATTGCTTGAAGGTTTCACGCCGGCCGATATTCAGGCCATGGCTCAGCAGTATCTTGCACCTGACGAAGCCGTCGAAATCCATGTTCTGCCCGGCGAGAACGCAAAACCGGCGAGCGCTGAATAGTACATGCAGCGATCAAAAAAGGGCTGTCAGGTCGCCTCCTGCCAGCCCTTCCCTGATGCTTCCGGGTCAGCCGAACCGCTCACAAAAGCGGTCCCTCCCTGCCGGCATGCTCAGTAATCCACTGCGAATGACACGCCAACAACGCGTGGCTCATTCACGAATGCTGTGTTGTTGTTGAAGTCCACGCCGCCGAGGATGTTGTCTTCATCTGTAATGTTGCGGGCGAAAGCGGCAATCTCCCACTGCCCATCATTGCCTGCATAACCAACCTTCAGGCCGCCTTCGAAGCGGCTTCCTGCGTTGTATTCCAGGCTTTCGTAGAGGAAGAAATTGGTCTCTCCCAAGAATACCCAATCCGTGAAGATAAAGAACTCCCCGCTGTCGCCAACCGGAAGGCCATAGCGTGCGGTGAAATCTCCGCTCCATTCAGGTGCGTTCGGGAATGGGTTGCCGTCAACGAGTGCAAACCCATTAGCGTTGAGCGGATCGGTTACTGTGCATTGCGCGCAGGTGCCAACAGCCAATGCTTCATCATTGATCTGTGTGTCATTGTACGCAACGCCAAGAGTGACTTGGAATTCAGGAGTGATCTGGAACGCCGTGTCGAGTTCGAAACCATAGGCTTCGCCTTCGTTTGCGTTGATCAACTGGACCAGGTTTCCGCCGCCACCAACAGCCGTGAATTGGGGATCGTCTACGGTGTAGTAGAACACCGCCCCGTTCACACGCACGCGCCGATCTGCGAATTCGCTTTTGAAGCCGACTTCGAATGAATTGATCGTCTCTGACTGAGCTACCGACGGCGCCGCGAAGAACGCAACGTCACGGCCCTGGATGGTCGGGCCACGAAATGCGTTGGCGACTTTTGCGTAAATGCTGGTGTCATCCGAGACATCTGCGAACACGCTAACATCCCAGCTGAGCTGATCGTCTTGCACACTTACAGGGAGCGGCGGACCACCCAAGCGGACGAAGTCCTTTTCATCATCGGTATAGCGCAGTCCGGCTGTGACACGCACCGTGTCCGTGAGCTCGTAGGTCCCTTGCCCGAACACCGCCCAAGCAACATTCTTGTGATTGACAGTCGTTGGCGGCGGGAAAGTGAACCCTTCGGTCGTAACATTGAAATTGCTGACGAAGATAAATCCGCCAACCTGCCAGCTGAACGGGCCATCAGTGTTGGACGCCAATCGGGTTTCTTGCGTGAATTGTTCGAGATCAATCGAGTCTTGCGTATCTGACGGGAACGGAATGAAACCCGGCCCCGATTCAGGGAGAAACGCAGCGCCAAATCCGCCATCGATATCACCCCGGCTGAAGCCTTCGGACGTGCTGTAGTTCGTAATCGATGTAAGCGTAGCTGCGTCGAATTCGTGGCTGAAGTTCAGCGTCGCGCCGAATTGCTGATACTCAGCCGGGTTGCCACCACCTGCATCATAGAAGACGACGTCACGGTCATAATTCTCATTCAGCTGGTTGCTTCCTGCTGTCAGGACGTTGGCCCGGAAAAAAGTAGAACTGCCGTCTAGATCGCGGAACTGAACTGATGCGAGGATATCGGTGCGGTCGTCCGGAGTGTACAAGAGCTGGCCCCGGATGGCGAAATCACCAAA
>JBCBHD010000003.1:0-25293 GCA_038526115.1 Pseudomonadota bacterium
CCTCTTGTCGAGCGCATTCGTTGAGAGCATCGGACTGTTGATGGTCCGCATTTCCCTCGCCGGGGTGTTCTGGCGGTCCTACAAGACGAAGATTGCGGAAGGCACATGGTTTCAACCGAATGACACGCTTCCCTATATCTTTGCCGATGAATATGCAGGCCTGCCTTTGTCGCCTGACATCGCCATGCCTCTGACAATCTACGCCGAGTTCTTTTTCCCGGTTCTGCTGTTTGCAGGTCTGTTCACTCGGTTTGGCGCAGCGGCTCTGGTGGTGATGGCACTGGTCATCCAGTTCTTCATCTACCCGACAAGCGCACACTTCTGGGGTTGGGCTCTGACCATCATCGCGATGGGCGCAATCCTGATCAGCCGCGGCGGGGGAATGTTCTCGCTCGACGCGTTGCTTGGTCGCCTCACAGGTTCCAAAGCTGCCTGATGGTAGCCGATGAACCCACCTTCGCCCGTCTCATGACGGCGGCACAAGACGGCGACAAAGCCGCCGCCAATGTGCTGCTGTCAGAGGTGGGAGTGTGGCTGGAGCGGTACTTCCGCCGCCGACTGCCACCGCACCAGATCGATGATCTGGTTCAGGAAGTGCTGATTGCGTTTTACACGAAGCGCGGAACCTGGGATCCGGCCCGCCCGTTCCTGCCATGGCTTGCCGCCATCGCACGGTATCGCTGGGTTGATCACTTGCGCAAAGTGTACAAGCACGATGGCAAGGAATTGATGGAAGATGACGCGGTCGAAGACAGCGAAGAAGAAGTTGTCATGGCCCGCGTCAGCCTTGATCGTTTGTTCGGACAATTGCCGGATAAGCAGGCCGAGGTGATCGAAATGGTGAAAATCGAAGGATTGTCGATCCGCGAGGCCGCCGAAAAAACCGGGCAAAGCGAAAGCCTGGTCAAAGTGAATATCCATCGTGGCCTCAAGAAACTGGCGACGATGGTTGAGAAAGCTGACTGATATGGAAAAGTTCAACGACCCGACAATGAGCAGGGATGACCTGATCGCAGCCCTCACCGAAGACCTGACACCGGTCAAGCGTGTGCGGCCGATCGAAGGGATCGTCCTGATCGCATTCGCCACACTTGTGGCTGCGGTGGTCTCGATTGCCGTACACGAATGGTGGGATGGCCTGCTGACCGGCGAAGCTTCCGGGTACTTCCTGATCACCCATGGGATTCTGCTGGTCCTGGGTGCGGCAAGCACAATCGCTCTTGCGACGAGCAGCTTGCCGCGATTGGGCGAGCGAGCCAACGCGCCACTTTGGAGCGCGATCATGCTCGGTATCTTGCCGATAGGCGCTGTGATCAGTCTGCTTTCAGGCCACGGTAATCACGCGCACGAAGGCCTGAACGATCCGGTTGCATTCCTGTGCACCACGGCATCGCTGACAGCTGGCGCAATCATCTTGATTGGAGCAGTCTTGTGGCTGCGGCGCGGCGCACCCGTTTCGATTGAGCGTTCGGCATGGCTTGCTGGCCTTGCAGCCGGTTCGCTGGGAACTCTTGCCTATGGCATCACCTGCCCTCTCGACACGTTTTCTCATGTCGGCCTTTGGCACGTGGCACCTGTTGCAATTGCAGCCGTGTTTGGACGTCTGGTGGTTCCCCCGCTGATCCGCTGGTAAAACCAAAGCAACTTGAACCGATCGAAGGGCGCCCATCAGCGGCGCCCTTTTTCGTATCGGCAATCTCAACCTTGCGTTGTCATTGCTCCTTCATCGACACGCGACTATATGCGGCGCATGTCTGTTAGACCCTGGCGCGATATCGAACGGCGGCAATGCCGCCAGATCATGGTTGGCGATGTGCCGGTGGGCGGCGACGCGCCGATCACCGTTCAAACCATGACCAACACTCCAACCGAAGACGCGGTTGCGACGATCGATCAGATCCGCCGCTGTGAAGAAGTCGGCTGCGATATCATTCGTGTGTCCTGCCCCACGGAAGAGGCAACCGCCGCCTTCGGCAAAATCACCAAGGCGGCACGCATCCCAATCGTTGCGGACATTCACTTTCACTACAAACGCGCACTCGAAGCCGCTGATGCAGGCGCAGCGTGTCTACGGATCAATCCCGGCAATATCGGGTCTTCCCAGCGGGTGGCTGAAGTGGTGCGCGCGGCCAAAGCGAATGGTTGCGCGATCCGCATTGGCGTGAACGCAGGCAGCCTCGAAAAAGATCTGCTTGAAAAGTATGGGGAGCCTTGCCCCGAAGCGCTGATCGAAAGCGCGCTCGACCATATCAAGTTGCTGCAGGATCACGACTTCCACGAATTCAAGGTCGCGGTGAAAGCCAGCGATGTTTTCCTCGCCGTCGCCGCTTATCACGGATTGGCGGATGCGGTGGATTGCCCGCTGCATCTCGGCATCACCGAAGCAGGCGGCCTGATCGGCGGAACAGTGAAATCCTCGATCGGCATAGGTTCGCTGCTGTGGGCCGGGATTGGTGACACGATCCGCGTGTCGCTCTCCGCTGAACCGGAGGAAGAGGTCAAAGTCGGCTATGAGATGCTGAAAGCGTTGGGCCTGCGCACCCGCGGCGTTCGTGTGGTCTCCTGCCCCAGCTGTTCGCGCCAAGGCTTTGATGTGATCCGCACGGTCGAGACGCTCGAAAAGCGGCTGGAGCACATCAAGACGCCGATGAGCCTCTCGGTTCTCGGCTGCGTGGTCAACGGCCCTGGCGAAGCGCGCGAGACCGATATTGGCCTGACCGGTGGCGGTAACGGCAAACACATGGTCTATCTCTCCGGCATGAAAGCGCACGCGATCGAGGACGAAGATATGCTCGATCACATCGTGAGACTGGTCGAAGAAAAAGCCGCTGCCATCGAAGCCGGTGACGCAGTGGCATTCGATCCACATGCCGAACCTGCCAAAGAACCTGCCGAATGATCAAAGCGCTGTTGTCAGGCGTGTTCGCCGCGCTGCTTTTGGCTGGCTGTGCGACCGTGGCCAGCAGGGTTGCGCACGGCTCTCATGACTATCCGGAAGCCCGATCCTACGCGGTTTCGGATGATGCTGCAGCGGACGTCGATGCGGCGCTGGTCCGCGCCGCCGAGAGCGACAAACGCGTGCTGCTAGTGATGGGCGCGAACTGGTGCCATGACAGCCGCGCACTGGCCGGATGGCTTGCGACTGAGCGATTTCAGAAGCTTATAGAAGACAAATACGAGCTGGTCTTCGTGAACATCGGCATGCCGCAAGAAGGAGACGGCCATAACCTCGAAATCGCACAGCGCTTTGGCCTGGACGACCTGCCTGGCACGCCGAACCTGCTGGTGCTGACTGCCGAGGGCGAGCTGGTGAACGCCGACACCGCCACGACTTGGCGCAACGCAGCCAGCCGCGAGGAAGATGCTATTTACGGTGAGTTGGCAATGCTCGCTCAGAAGGCCGCATAACTCTGCTCCACGTCGTTCACCACGCCGACTACATGGCCCCTCGCCCCGAACGCGGGACGTTCAAGTTCGACAAATACTACCTCGTGATGGAAGCGCTGCGCGAGAGCGGCGCGGCAATCACGGAGCACGCGCCCGAGCCGATGCCACGCGAATGGCTCGAAGCGGTGCATGATCCGACCTATGTCGATGAAGTGTTCCGTGCCGAGGTACCGCGAGAGAAAGAGCGCCGGATCGGCTTTCCCGTCACGGAGCGTATCCGTGACCGTGTGCGGCATACCAATGGCGGAACGTGGCTCGCAGCTCAGTTAGCCATGCAGCACGGCTATGCCGCCAACAGCGCCGCTGGCAGTCACCACGCGCTCGCCAATACCGGCGCGGGATATTGCGTGTTCAACGACCTGGCTGTCGCATCCAACCGGCTCATCGCCGAAGGCCATGCGCGCCGTATTCTGATCATCGATCTCGATGTGCATCAGGGCGACGGGACAGCCAGTCTGACAGCCACCCGCGACGATGTTTCAACGTTCTCGGTCCACGCCGAAAAGAACTTCCCGGTTCGCAAGGCGCGCTCGAACATCGACATTGGCTTGCCCGATGGCACCAATGACGCTGGCTACATGACCGTGCTCCGCAACCATGTTCCCAAGCTGCTCGACGAGTTTCAACCCGATTTCGTGTTCTATCAGGCTGGGGTCGACCCGCATGTGAACGACAAGCTGGGGCGGCTCAATCTGAGCGACGAGGGCCTTGAACGGCGCGATCGCTTCGTTGTCGAACAGGCCCGCCAGCGCGGCCTCCCCATCGCTTCGGCGCTGGGCGGTGGATACGGTGATGACCAGCGCGAAGTGGCCGAGCGGCACGCCCGATCCATGCTCGCTATGGCAGATGAAAACGCCGCGCTTTCTGACAGATTGCCAGCTCTTTAAAGAGCTTTAAGCTTCCCTGCCTATGATTGCGCAATGCTTGGACGCACTCTTATATTTGCCGCCGCCGTGTTTTGCTTCACGGCGTTGGTCGTGCCGATGTCCCCCGAAGACGAAGCAGCGGAAGCCAATGGCGCGCCAAAGAAGGGTGGGTTCATCCCTAAGAAATACGCCGACAAATCGGCAAATTCCGGATGGTACGGAGGCGACCACACCCTCACGCGCCAGTCAGACGGGCATTTCTATGCCTCCGCCACAGTCGAAGGCGTACCAGTTCGAATGATGGTGGACACCGGAGCGAGCGTGATCGCGCTCACCGGGCGCGATGCGTCCGCAATCGGCATCCAGTGGGATGAAGGGCAAGTCGGCCCTATTGGAAGGGGTGCGAGCGGCGCTGTCTACGGGGTCAACACTCGGCTGGATGAAGTCGAAATAGGCGGCATTACACGGCGCAACGTGTCTGCGGTCATCATTCCGCAAGGGCTGGATGTGTCTTTGCTGGGGCAATCATACCTGTCGCAGCTCGATGCAGTCGAGATTGCCAATAACCAGATGGTTATGAGCGGCGGCTAGATCCGCTGGGGAATCACCCTCTCAATCGCGGCGAAAAGTAGATATCGACATAGTCGGTAAGTCTGTCGCACCATTCAAATTCGCGCAGTCGATAGTAGGTTCGGTTTTGCGTGACCTCGAACCGCCAGACTTTGTCTTGCATGCAAAGCCTGCCCCTATCCGGCGTATTGGAAATAACGATCCGGCCGTCCATCAGGAAATAGTCCTTACCGATTTCCGTGATCACACCATCCACTGCCAACCGGCCGCCATCGCCGCGTTGCACACCATTGATCCGCCACACGCCATCCGGTCCGCGAGCGACATGCACATCGCCGCGTTTTTCCCAGCCGATCCATTGCGTTGTGATCCCTTGAACGGTGCGCAGCCGCTTCGCGTCTCGATCGCTGGAAACTTCGGTTGCGGCACGCCTATCCTGAGCAACAGAGGAACCGCTAGAGACAGCCAGCACTCCACTGCAAACTAAGGCGAAAAATGTCGGCATGCGTGTTAACGGCATCGTGAACCCCCTGTTTCGACGATTCGAACTAACACGACATCGCCGAGAATGATTGTAAAAGGACGCCGCCTTCCATGGCTGATTTTGAGACCGATTACCTGATTGTTGGCGCGGGCGCCGTGGGCTTGGCCTTCGCGGACACCCTGCTCGATGAAGACCCCGATTGCCACATCACTCTGGTCGACAAACACGCCAAGCCGGGCGGTCACTGGAACGATGCCTATTCGTTTGTCGCCCTGCACCAGCCGAGCGCGACCTACGGTGTCAATTCGATGGAAATGTGCCCGGACAAGGTCGATACTGATGGCCACAACAAAGGCATGTATCCGCTGGCGAAGCACGCGGAAATTCTGGCCTATTACGGCAAGCTGATGAATGAGCGGATGCTGCCAACCGGCCGCGTTGCCTATCATCCGCTGACTGAATATCTCTCTGGCGAAGGCGGCGTGCATCAGTTGAGAGGTATCCTGTCCGGCGAAGATCACACCGTTAAGGTGCGGCGCAAGCTGGTCGATGCGACATGGTTCCAGACATCGGTACCGTCAACACACAAACCCGCTTTTGAAGTCGCCGATGGCACGCGTTTTGCCATCCCGGGTGAGCTGCCGGGACTGTGGAAGGAAGCGGGTAGTCTTCCAGACCACTACGTCATCCTCGGCGGCGGAAAGACGGCTATGGACGCAGCTGTCTGGCTGCTGGAGTCCGGTGTACCTGCCGAGAAGGTCGGCTGGGTGCGCCCTCGAGATTCGTGGATGTTCAACCGAAAGCTGCTGCAGCCTGCGCATGCTGCGATTGAAGATCTGATGGAGTTTCAGACCGCTTTGGTCGAGTGCGCCAACGCGTCCGAAACCGGCGATGAAATGATGCAAAAGCTCGGCGAGCGCGGCGTGATGCTGCGGATCGACGAGAGCGTAACGCCCAAGATGTTCCACTTTGCCGTGATATCTCAAGGTGAGATCGATCTGATGCGACAGATCACACAGGTCTATCGTCAGGGCCGCGTCACCAAGATCGAACCGGGCCGAATGCACTTTGCAGACGAGACCATCGACCTGCCCGAAAACACCTTGTTCATCGATTGCACGGCCACGGCTGTTCCCTTCGATGTGCGTGACGATGTGAAGCCGTTCTTCGCCGGCGATGTCATCACTCTGCAGCTCGTGCAGACACCGTTCGTCCCCTACAGTGCGTCTCTCGCCGCCTTTGTCGAAGCCAATTTTGAAACCGATGCCGAGAAGAACAATTTGTGTCCTCCCGCGCCGCTGACGGATTCGACCGATACATACCCCTACGCGGTGATGGCGAACCTAATGAGCACCGGGATCCTTTCCAACAATCCGAAAACCAACGAATTCAACGCACGTAACCGCTTGCACCCAACCGGTCCGGCCATCGCCAAGATGATGCGCGAAGGCGATCCGCGGCTCGCTGGTCTGAGCAAGATCGGCGATGTGATCCGGGACAATATGCCGGGCGTGATCAAGTTGGGAATGAAGGCCAAGGCGATCCATGAAGGGGAACTGGCCTAAGGTTTGGCCCAGTACGGGAAAGCCGTGACATTGCCTATTCACGGGAACGCTAGGTTTGGTCTAGTAGTAGAGATGTCATGAAGAGACGCGATCTCCTTAAGGGCAGCCTCGCCGCCGGTGCGGCGCTTTCGCTGCCAGCGACTATCGCCGCCGCGCCACGCAAAGGCTCTGCCCGCGACCGGATTCTGTTCGACCTTGCCAAGCGCGAGCTTGACCGGGCAGGCAACGTGATCTGGAAGAAAGACATCGTCGGCATCGCAGATTTCGGAGTGCATTCCGCCAATCGCCGGTTCCACTTCGTCAACCTCGATCGTGAGGAAGTGCAAAGCTACCATGTTAGCCATGGCGCTGGCTCAGACCCGGAACACGATGGCTGGCTCAACAGCTATTCCAATGTCGAAGGGTCCAATGCGACCAGCAAAGGCGCCTATGTCACGTGGGAGTGGTATCAGGGGCGTTACGGCACATCGGTAAGGCTTGGCGGGCTCGATTCAACCAACGATAACGCCCTGAAACGCTACATCGTGATGCACCGGGCGAAATATGCCGAGCCTGAACACCTGCAACGTTGGGGGCGGATGGGCCGATCCAATGGGTGTTTCGTGCTCGGCGAAGCAGATTTTCGCGTCGCGCTGCTTACTCTTTCGGGAGGACGGCTGCTTTTTGCCGATAGCCTCGGTCTTCAGGAAGACGGCACCATTGCGCAGCGCCCGCAACTGCAAACCCTGCAGCCTGAGCGGCCCAACGATACACAGCGCTACGCGCCAGGTTCGTTCTAGTCAGCCCCCAGCCCGTGGGTCGTTCTCGATAACGATCACCTCGTCATCGATCAGATTGCTGCGATTGCCCACGCGTGGCTTATCGAGGCTCGCAAGGACCGGCGCATCACGGCCATAGATGTCCTTGAAGGTCTTCATCTCGCCATTGATGTCCGACGCCATCGTAAAATAGGTGATGTAGGCGGGCATCTTCTTCTCGATCATCACCTTGGTGTATTTGCCTGAGGTGGCGATTGCGACCGCTTCATCCTTGGTCGCGCCTCTGCCAAGGATCGCCATCGTAATCGCCAGTTCGAGCGCACGCTCGGTGCGGATGCAGCCATGGCTCAGCGCGCGATTGGCGTTCTTGAAAAGGTGGCGAGACGGTGTGTCGTGGAAGAAAATCGCATGCCGGTTCGGCATTTCCAGCTTCATCCGGCCCAGCGAATTGCCCGGTCCTGGTTGCTGTACAACCGTGATCCAGCCGTTCGCTCCCTTGGTCGCCTTATACCCATTGCGTTTGGCCCATGCGGGGTTGTTGAGCACTTTGTTGCCCAGCCCTTCGCCTTTCACAATTGACTGCGGCACGGTCCAAGTCGGATTGAAAACGACGCCCGAAACAGTCTCAGCCAGCTGCGGAGTCGCCGTGCGACCAGGCTTCCCGACGACAGTGCGATAGGTTGAAATGATCTTGTCACCGACAGTCAGGCGCAACTGATACTCAGGCACGTTGGTAATCAGATACTGCTTCCCAAGATCGCGTGCGAGCCAGCGCCAGCGATCCATATTGGCGCGGATCAGCTTACGCTTCTTGGCTTCAGCGTCCGGTGTTTTGGCCAATTCTGCCTTCAAACGGGCGTAATCGGGGTGAGTGGGATTAAGCTGCGCGAGCGTTCCGGCAATATCGCCGGTTTGGAGAGCCTCAGTCAGAAGATCTCCTGTGCGCAATGTATCCCGATCAGGATCGACCACAAACCATTGCTCGCGCGCATCCATCGGCGTTCGCCCGTCGCGCAGATCCTCGACCAGCCACACAAAATTCTTGGACGCCAGAGCGTTGAGTTCTTCGGAAGGGCCGGATGCAAGCGATACCTTCAGTGCTTGCAGATCATAGTCAGCGGGATCGAGACCCTCCGCACCAATGTTCTCGATGAAAGCGATTAGCTGCTGAACGTCATCCGCCAGCCACTGCTGGACCAGCGGACCGGGCGCAGTCAGATCACCCTGGACGACTTCGCCAGCGACCATTTGCGGGAATGCCTCGTCAAAAGTGGCATCTTCTGTAGTTGTGGCTTCGGTGGGTAGAGACGCTTCATCCTGTGCAAGTGCACTGCCCGTCGCGATTGCGGCGAGCGCGACACCGCCTGCCATAGTGCTGACCCAATTACGCATTGCTTCTCTCTATAAACCCCTAAAGCCGCAACACGCGGCGCTTTCCGTCTGCGTGCAGCATAGCCCGCGTCGCTTAGCACTATCAACCAGCACTGCTTTCGCTTGGATGAATCCCCCACAGCCAGACAATGCAAACGTGACGTAGAGACCCGAGCGAACTAGGGGGAAGCGCGATGTCAGCGCCTTCAACCTCTTCCATGCTTTCGGCGCACCGATTGATGCCTTTTGCGATTGCATTTGCAGGCGTAGGCTTTTTGTCGCTGATGGACGCTTTCATGAAGGAAGCGGCTCTCGCGACCGGAGCCTACACCGCGACAGTACTGCGATCCTTGATTGGTGCGGCCATCATTGCGCCATTCTGGCTGATGCGAAAATCAGGATGGCCCAACCGCGACGTGATGAAACTGCACCTTGAGCGCGGGATCATCTCTGCATTCATGGCGCTCAGCTTCTTTTACGCATTGACGAAATTACCGCTCGCAGAAGCCATCGCCATCAGCTTCATTGCGCCGCTTATAGCGCTGTATTTTGCCAGTGTTCTGCTGGGGGAAAGCATCAGCAAGAGCGCGGTTTGGGCAAGCATTCTGGGCTTTGTTGGCACTCTAATCATCATCGGCGGCAAGATTGGAGAGGGCGAATTCGACCAAGACCTGGCATTTGGTCTCGCATCGCTGATGTTTTCGGCTGTGCTTTATGCCTACAACTTCGTGGTCATTCGTAGGCAATCGCAAGTGGCCGGGCCGGTTGAGATAGCCACGTTTCACAGCGGTGTGGGCGGAATGGTGTTGCTGCTATTTGCGCCGTTTCTCTGGACGGCTCCGCAAATCGAATCTCTCGGCTCGATTTCTATGGCCTCTGTGTTGACGGTGACCGGAGCGATGGCAATTGCTTGGGCCTATGCGCGTGAAGAGGCACAGGCTCTTGTCCCCATCGAGTATTCGGGGTTCTTGTGGGCCAGTCTGTTCGGTTGGCTGTTCTTCCGGGAAGCGGTCACTTTGCCGACAATCGCTGGCACAATATTGATCGTTTCCGGCTGCTGGCTGGCAACGCGCAGCAAATCGGAAGCGAAAGAGGAACTTAGCGAGAAAAAATGACCGGGACAGCGGGGCGTCGCTGCCCCGGTCAAAACCCTTTCGGACTTGGATGTCGGGCAAGGCCTTGCCTTCCCCTGCGACCCTTTCGGGCTTGTCAGCTTTGTCGCCTTCAGTGTGCGATCAAAAGCGTCTCGGAGCTTGCGGCCTTTGCCGTCTCTTCCGAAAAGGCGATGGCTGCCCCAAAGCATGCGAAAACCAGTATGGTCGCTGCAACAATTCCTGCCCGAAGACTGGACCTGCGCGCGTCCAATTCATGATTTTCGCTCATAGCGCCCCCGCCTGCTCTGAGTATCATCCACGCACAGCCCTTTACCCGGGCTCGCTCGATTCCCCGAGTTAACAATCGTAAATTGTGCAGAGCCGCCCCATTTCTAAGATCGAAACACAGACAAAAGCCGCAATCGACTCGCAAGAGACCGCCAGCCACTTGACCTTGTGCGCACAGTCTAGCAGTTGCCACTACGAGAATTCTCTCCGGACTTGGATCGCCCGGATCCCCCCCGCTACCGCCGGGGGACAGCCAAAAGGATGAAACGCCCCGATGACAGCTATCGGCAAGGACACGCTCGCAACCCGCTCAACATTGAATGTGAACGGCAAGGAATACGCTTACTACTCGCTCGCGAAGGCGGCGGAGCAATTGGGCGATGTTTCGAAACTGCCCAACTCGATGAAAGTGCTGCTCGAAAATATGCTGCGCTTTGAAGACGAGGGCTTCACTGTCGGTCGTGAGCATGCTCAGGCGATTGTTGATTGGCAGAAAAACCCGGTCACGGGCAGCGAAATTCAGTACCGCCCGGCCCGCGTCCTCCTTCAGGATTTCACCGGCGTGCCTTGCGTGGTCGATCTCGCCGCCATGCGCGATGCAATCAAGGAGCTCGGCGGTGATACCCAGAAGATCAATCCGCAGGTTCCCGTGAACCTCGTGATCGATCACTCGGTTATGGTCGATGAGTTTGGCCACCCGAAAGCGATGGAAGCCAATATGGCGCTTGAATATGAGCGCAATGCTGAACGCTATGACTTCCTCAAGTGGGGATCGAAAAGCTTTGAAAACTTCTCTGCCGTGCCTCCAGGCACAGGCATCTGCCATCAGGTGAACCTGGAGCACATCGCGCAGGGTATCTGGTCGAGCGAAGACTCCAATGGCGAAATGGTCGCGTACCCTGACACATGTGTAGGCACCGACTCGCACACCACCATGATCAATGGCCTTGGCGTGCTGGGCTGGGGCGTTGGCGGCATCGAAGCCGAAGCTGCGATGCTCGGCCAGCCGATTTCGATGCTGATCCCCGAAGTGGTCGGCTTCAAACTAACTGGCCGCATGGCCGAAGGCGTAACTGCCACTGACCTCGTGCTGACCTGCGTGCAAATGCTGCGTGAAGTGGGCGTGGTGGGTCGTTTCGTAGAATTCTACGGCGAAGGCGTCGCCAATCTGACCCTGGCTGATCGCGCGACCATCGCCAACATGGCTCCAGAATACGGCGCAACTTGTGGCTTCTTCGGCATTGATGACAAGACCATCGAGTATATGCGCCTGACCGGTCGCAGCGAAGAAAACCTTGCGCTGGTTGAAGCCTATGCCAAGGAACAGGGCATGTGGCTTGATCCGGCGCATGAGCCGATCTTCTCGAACACGCTCTCGCTCGATGTCTCTTCTGTCGTTCCAAGTCTTGCCGGACCGAAACGTCCACAGGACCGCGTGATCCTTCCGGAAGTCGATGAGCTGTTCAACGGCGACCTCGCCAAGGTTTACAAGAAAGATGCGCCAGTTCGCGTCGACGTGGCCGACACTGAGCATGACATTGGCGACGGCGACGTTGTGATTGCAGCCATCACGAGTTGCACCAACACATCCAACCCTGACGTGCTGATCGCTGCCGGACTGTTTGCGAAAAAGGCGGTTGAGAAAGGCCTCAAGCCAAAACCATGGGTGAAGACTTCGCTCGCGCCCGGATCGCAGGTGGTCACTGACTATCTGGAAAAGTCCGGCCTTCAGGATGATCTCGACGCGATCGGATTTGATCTCGTCGGCTATGGTTGCACGACCTGTATCGGCAACAGCGGGCCACTCGCTCCACCGATCAGCCAGGCGATCAACAGCAATGATATTGTTGCGGCCTCGGTCCTGTCGGGCAATCGTAACTTTGAAGGCCGCGTTTCGCAGGATGTACGCGCCAACTTCCTCGCTTCCCCGCCGCTGGTAGTCGCCTATGCCCTTAAAGGCACGGTGACTGAGGACATTACCACCACTCCATTGGGACAGGATCAGGACGGCAATGATGTGATGCTGGCCGATCTGTGGCCGACCAATGCCGAAATCGCCGAACACCGCGCCGCCAATATTGACCGCTCGATGTTCGAAAGCCGCTACGCCAATGTCTATGATGGCGATGAGCACTGGCAGGCCATCACGGTTGAACCGTCAGATACGTATCAGTGGCGCGCCGGATCGACCTATGTCGCCAACCCGCCTTACTTCGAAGGCATGGAAATGACCCCGGCTCCGGTCACCGATATTCTCGATGCCAAGCCGCTCGCCATCCTCGGCGATTCGGTCACGACCGACCACATCTCGCCCGCGGGCGCGATCAAGGAAGACAGCCCCGCTGGTTCGTATCTCAATTCGAACCAGGTCGCGAAGAAGGACTTCAACTCCTACGGTTCGCGCCGTGGCAACCACGACGTGATGATGCGCGGCACGTTCGCCAATATCCGCATCAAGAACGAAATGGTTCCGGGCGTCGAAGGCGGAGAAACCACCTATGGCGGCGAACAAATGCCGATCTACGATGCGGCCATGAAGCACAAAGCGGATGGCACGCCGCTGATTGTGGTTGGCGGCAAGGAATATGGCACCGGCTCCAGCCGCGACTGGGCTGCGAAAGGCACCATCCTTCTGGGCGTGCGCGCCGTCATCGTTGAGAGCTTTGAGCGGATCCACCGTTCGAACCTCGTCGGAATGGGCGTGCTACCGCTGCAGTTCAAGGATGGTGACACGCGCAAGACGCTCAATCTCGATGCGGATTGCACCTTCTCGATCAAGGGCCTCGCCGATCTGACGCCGGGACAGGATATCGAGATCGAAGCGACTCGTGCCGACGGCACAACCTTCAGCTTCACCGCGCTGTGCCGCATCGATACCGCCAACGAGATGGAATATTACCGCAATGGTGGCATTCTCCATTACGTGCTGCGGAAACTGGCGGCCTAAGCCCGATGCGTCATTGTCTTCCCCTCGTTTTTGGTACGCTCGCGCTTTGTGCTTGCGCGCCTGAAAGCGAGGGCGAGGGCAAAGACAGCACGCCCTTACCGCTCGGGTTCGAGCTGGCTGCGGCACAAGAGGCCCTCACTCAACAGGCCCAAACTCAAGAGGACAAAGAGAAGGCGCAAGCAAGCGTCATTAACCTCAGCGTCAATGACCTGCAAAGCCTCATGGCAGAAGGCAGTGTCCGACTGATTGATATTCGCACCGATAAAGAGGTCGCGAAGGACATGATAGCGGGTGCAGAGCATATCCCGATGAACGAATTCGGGCCGGCCTCCATCGATCCCGATGATACGCGCACAACTGTGCTGTATTGCCGGACAGGGCGACGCTCGCGTATTCTGGGTGAAGCCATATCCGCAAAAACAGGCCAGCCCGTCACGCATCTGGAAGGCGGAATTGTCGCCTGGCGCGCTGCTGATCGGAACTGATCAGCGGTTCATGGAGTATTATGGTGCGCCGTGTCACATAAGTGAGATGGACTATTCCTAGGTCAGGAGGATGTCGGACAGGCTCATTGAGCAACCGACGAAAGGAAAAGGGGCAATGATGGAACTCACAGCAATTTTGGCGAGCCTGCTCTTGGCGTCTCAGGCGCAACCCGCCGCTGAAACATCAGCCACGCAGTCTGAACCCAAGGCCGAGCAATCCGCTGGCGACGATGAGAAGATCATTTGTCGTCGAACTGCGATCACCGGATCGAAGTTCAAAAAGAGAATCTGCGGCACAAAAAAGCAATGGGAAGACATGGCAAATCGCGGCAGCGATACGACCCGTGAATTCCAGCGGCGCGGCAAGGGTAACGAACCGGTCAATTAAGCCGGGCCTGCCCTGCTGACTGCTTGCCGAACTCTTGCCATCGGTCCACGATTGGCGACCAGCGCAACAGCAAGGGGTTCACATCATGAATGGTACGATTGGGCTAATGAGCGCGCTTCTGGCCGTGGCTCAAGCTTCGCCGGCGACCGAAAGCACTGCTGTCAATCAAACAGTGGCAGCGGACGAAACCAAAACGCAGAAATCCGCTTCAGCGAAGCAGGCAAAGGCCTCCACCGATGATGACGACAAGATCATTTGCCGCCGCACAGCCATAGTCGGGTCCAAGTTCAAAAAGCGGATCTGCGGGACCAAGAAGCAATGGGAAACGCTGGCCAACCGTGGCAGCCAGACAACCCGTGAGTTGCAACGGGCGGGCAAGGGTCTTGAACCCGGAGATGTTCCCGGCATTTGAGCGCGGACAGCTAGCGGTGAATCCGACATTCATCCCGCGGTCAGAGCATATCCCCCATACCGCTTCACATAAGGGGAGAAGACCGTGAAACATCTGCTGATTGTCTTACCTGCGATTGCACTCGCCTCTGGCGCTTTGGCCGAGACACAGCGGCAACCGGTCGAACCACCACAGGTCGATTATGCCGGGTTTGCCCAACTCACCGGCGAGGTTGCGGCACTGCGCGACGAGCGGCTGCTTGCAAAAGAGGAATTCTTCAAGCGCGCCTCTGCGAAAGGCGCGTTGCTGCTCGACACGCGGTCAGCCGCCGCGTTCGCCGAAGGCCACATAAAGGGGGCAGTCAATCTGCCGTTCTCGGATTTCACAGCAGAAAAGCTGCGCAAAGTGATCGGCGAAGAAAGTGACCGCCCGATCTATATCTACTGCAACAACAATTTCAGCGATGATGTTGCGCCCGTGCGCACCAAGCTGGCGACGCTTGCTTTGAACATACCGACCTTCATCAACCTGGTCGGATATGGCTATGGCAATGTGTGGGAACTGGATGGGACAATGCCAATGTCGGAAGTAGACTGGGTTTCGAGCACTAGCGAAAACACTGACGGCTAAGCGTTCTTACTGACAGAACTGAAAAGGCGGCCGCCACCTATGGGTGGGGCCGCCTTTTTCGTGGCTTGCGCCTATTGCGTTCAGGCTTCGGATTTCTCCGGCTTGAACTTGCGCCGACCGAGGATCGCTGCTGCGGCGAGGCCGAACAGGACCATCATTGGCGGCGCAGGCACTTCTGTTCCGGAGCTGGTGCCGCCGGACGTTGAAGAGCTGCTGCTCGAAGAAGAGCTGGAGCTGCTCGAGCTGGACGAACCACCCGAAGACGATGAGCTGCTACCGCTCGATCCGCTCGAAGACGAGCTGCTGCCACCGAAGCTTGAGCTGCCCGATGAGCTGGACGAAGAAGAGCTCGAAGAGCTGCTCGACGAAGAGCTGGTGCTACTTGTCATATCACCGGAGGTGCTGCCGCCGCTGGTAGCGCCACCCGAAGATGAGCTGCTGCTCGACGAAGACGAAGAGCTGCTTGACGATGAGGAAGAACCACCGCTGGTTGCGCCACCTGACGAGGTGTTGCCGCCCGAAGTGCTCGAACCGCCTGAGCTGCTGCTCGATGAAGACGAGCTTGAGCTACCCGAAGAACTGGACGAACCGCCGCTGGTGTTACCACCGCTCGAACCACCCGAAGAGCTCGATGAGCTGCTCGAAGAAGAAGAGCTGGAACTGCTGGACGAGCCGCCATTCGATCCACCGGTGCTGGTCATGCCGCCTGTGGAGGTGTTGCCACCACTGCTGCTCGAACCACCCGACGAAGAAGAGCTGCTGCTCGAAGACGAAGAGCCAGAGCTGGACGATCCACCGCTGGTGTTGCCACCCGATGTGCTGGTCATGCCGCCGGTCGAGGTGTTGCCACCACTGCTGCTCGAACCGCCCGACGAAGACGAGCTGCTGCTCGAAGACGAAGAGCCGGAGCTGGATCCCGACGAACCACCGCTGGTGTTGCCGCCGCTCGAACCGCCCGATGAACTGGACGAGCTGCTCGATGAAGAAGAGCTCGAGCTGCTACCGGAAGAACCGCCAGACGATCCACCGGTGCTGGTCATGCCGCCAGTGCTCGTGTTGCCGCCCGAAGTGGCACCGCCAGAGCTGGAAGAAGAGCTGCTGCTCGAAGACGACGAGCTCGACGAGCTCGACGACGAAGACGAACTGCTGCTGGAAACATTACCGGACGAACTCGAAACGTTGCCGGACGAGCTAGAGACATTGCCGGACGAGCTAGAGACATTGCCGGACGAGCTGGAAACATTGCCCGATGTCGTGGTGCTCGAAACAGCGCCGGTGCTGGACGATACCGCACCCGTGCTGGTTGAAACGCCACCTGTGCTCGAAGACACTGCGCCGGTCGATGATGAAATCGATCCAGTGGAGCTGGTCGAGGACACCTTGCCCGAAGACGAGGTCGATGTGACTGTGCCAGACGTGGTCGAATTGTCGATATCGATATCAATATTGATACCGCCGGTTGATCCGCCATCGCCGCCCGAAGTCGAGCTGACATTGCCCGAAGATCCACCGCTGGAGGAACTCACATCGCCGGAGGTCGATGAACCGCCGCCTGAAGTGGTCGTGGAAACCGATACGTCGCCAGATGACGAACCACCGCCGCCAAAGAAGCCGCCGAAGAAGCCGCCTCCGAAACCGCCGCCAAAGCCGCCCAGGCCTCCGCCCACGATCACGGGACCGCCGCCGCCACCGCCGCCACCGCGAATTGGTGGGAGTGGAGGAAGCGGAGCAGGCGCATAAGCGACCTGAGCGATTGGCGGGCATTCCGCCGCGTCGAAGTAAGCAGCCGTCGCGCCAGTGGGCAGCGGTCCGGCAGCAATAGCATCGGTTCCAGCAGGGCCGAAGCCAGCCGGAAGCGGCTGACATTCGATCGTGCGCTCAACGATGCGGCGACGCCGGTCTTCCGGGCGGGGAAGTTCGCGTTCGCGCGTTTTGATCAGCTTGGGAGCCTTCACCAGTACCGGATCACGCTCTACCAGCTTGCCATCGATATTCGTCGTGAACTGCGGATCGTCCGTGTTCATCGGCTCGGCCACGCGCACCGCACCACCCGTCATCAGGGCGACGCCAGCGGCGGTTGCCGAAAGCTTTGCTGCTGCCAATTTTAGCGACATATAAACGAACCTTGTTTGCCTGTGGTGGTCAGAAGCGGCCCACCCGCATCTTCACCAAATCCAATCCTCTCATGATGATGTTAGGTCCGGCTCGGCAATGCGATTAACCATGATTGCGAGGCTCGAAACGCCGGAAGTCGCGAGAATCCGTGGTATTTCCGGATCGCTGTCCCGTTTTGATACCAAACTTTGCGACAGAGTTAGCCGAATCGTTAGCGTTAATGCTGTCGTGGTTGCTTGCGCGCTCGCGCCATGCATTATCATTACAAGTGAGGGGGAGCATTCGCTATGACTGTTACGACACTTATCTTGGCAGCGGCTCTCGCGGCGCAGTCACCAGGTGCCGAAACGTCTCCGACTCCCGCATCGGGAGTGCAAAAGGCAGCAGCGATCGAGCGGGTGAATGGCAAAGCGATCTGCAAACGGATCACCCAGCGCGGCACACGGTTCACCAAGCGGATTTGTGCGACGGCAGAACAGTGGGAAGAGCAGCGCCGGCGCGATATCGAAATCACCCGCGAATTTCAGCGCAACGAGGGATCGAAGAAAGCCGGTTAGTCCGACCCTTCAAACAGCCCGCCTTGTTGACCACCACGCGTCTTTGGCGGGTTCATTTCCAGATGCTCCCAGCCCGCATCATTCAGCATCCGGCCCCGCTCTGTACGAGCCAATAGGCCGAGCTGGATCAGGTACGGCTCGATCACATCTTCAACCGTATCGCGCTGTTCGGCAAGGCCAGCTGACAGCGCCGCCACACCAACCGGCCCGCCCTTATAAGTTGTTGCGATCATAGTGAGATAACGCCGGTCCATCGCATCGAGGCCGAGTCGATCAATCTCCAACCGGGTCAGAGCTTTATCCGCCATATCACGGGTTACTGCGCCCTCCCCCGCGACATGCGCAAAGTCGCGCACGCGGCGCAGCAAGCGGCCAGCGACACGCGGCGTCCCGCGTGATCGACGCGCAATCTCGCGTGCGCCCGCGGCATCAATGTCGAGCCCCAGCAGCCGAGCACCGCGGCTGACCACCAGATCAAGCTCATCATGCGTGTAGAAGTTAAGCCGCACCGGAATGCCAAACCTGTCGCGCAAAGGCGTGGTCAGCAGGCCTTGCCGAGTGGTTGCACCGATCAGCGTGAACGGTGGTAAGTCAATCCGCACACTGCGCGCCGATGGCCCTTCACCGATGATGATATCGAGTGCGCGGTCCTCCATCGCCGGATACAGCACTTCCTCTACCACTGGATTGAGCCGGTGAATCTCGTCGATGAAGAGCACATCATGCGGTTCGAGATTGGTCAGCAGCGCAGCAAGATCACCGGCCTTGGCGATCACCGGGCCGGACGTGGCGCGGAAGCCAACCCCCAATTCGCATGCGACAATTTGCGCCAGTGTCGTCTTCCCCAAACCCGGCGGGCCGAAGAACAGTGTGTGATCCATCGCCTCACCACGCGATTTCGCGCTGTCGATGAACACGCGCAGGTTCTCCCGCGCCGCTTCCTGTCCGATAAACTCGGCCAGAGACTTTGGGCGCAAGGCTACATCGGGATCATCCGGTTGACGATCAGGCGTGTGGAGAGGAACGGGTTCGGTCACGCTGCTATCCATGCACCGTGGCAAGCCACTGCGCAAACGGATCGCTGCCCGCATCCCCGTCCATGTCTGGCATCTCGCCGATAATGTCCGCTGCGCGCTCCGGCACCGTGACGTTGAATGTTTCGCTCACCCATGTCCGCAGCGCTTCGGGTTTGGCAGGCATCGGAGGCCGTTCGTCCTCCATCCCCTCGTAATCCTCTTCCGGATATTCCTCTTCGTGAATCTCTTGCGGGGTCATGCCGTGCTGTTCCGGCCAGCACAGTTCGTCATACCCAATCGCCAGCAAACGCAGGAAATCGACCGCATTGTCAGCCATCACCCCGATCATCGTCGACCCTGAACCAGAGCCGAGATGGACGATATGCGTCTTGCCCGCATCATCGGCCCAAAACGCAGCATAGGAGCCGTCGCCGCCCGTCTTGCAGAAGGGAACAAGCCGCTTTCCGATGTCGGGATCGGTCGCACCCGTCCAAAGACGCGCATGGTCCGGATCGGGCGGTATGATACCCATGCAGCTTTCTTCCAGAGCCGCGTCGAGAATGGCGTGCCGATACCCTTCCGACCCATCGAAGTGGCGATCGAGCCCGTTCGCTTCGATCCACTCGAAATAGGCACGGATTGGCTGCGGTACGGTGACGTCCAGCCCGATTTCCGCCAGCATGGTTGCAGCAAAGCCCGTCATCAAAACGGGTTCATCGTATAGCCCTGCCGCTGGAGCACGGCATGGGCGGTCATTGCGGAGAGCGCCAATTCGACGCCGGGGACGAGGTCATCTTTGGAAATGCCATACGCCGCCGCGCTCTGCCCGCACAGAATGATGCGCACGCCATTATCGACCAGCGTAGGGATGATGGCTCCGGTGGCGTTGGTGCCTTCCTTCTCGCGCGCGGCCCACGCAGCATCGGTGAGCAGGTCAAGCGAGGCCTTGCCATGGACCACGACAGCCGCGCGCACACGTGCAGGCTCGACCCCGGCGGCGTTGTGCATGTTCACAAACCGCGCCGCGCTTTCGACGGTGCGATTGATCGCGCCGTCTTCAGCGGGCTTGGCGACGTCGAACGCGATGGTGAGATCCATCTCCTCGGGAATGACGAAGTCCTGACCGTCGACCGGAGCGTGCGGGCCGAATTCAGTGAAGACCGGGCCAGTCTTGAACGCCGAGAGGTCCTGCGCGGTGGCTGGGGCTGCGAGGAAGAGGGTTGCGATTAGTAAGGGTAGGCGCATACTCATTTCTCTTTCTCGTCACCCTGAACTTGTTTCAGGGTCCATTTCACATCAATCTGAGAAACATGCAATTCGAACGCCAGCCCTGCGTCTATATCCTTGCCAGCAAGCCATACGGCACACTCTACATCGGCGTCACAAGCGATCTCATCGCACGGCTGTGGCAGCATAGGAACGGCGAGATCGATGGCTTTACCAGCCGGCACGGCGTTTATTCGCTCGTCCGCTACGAAATGTTCGGCGAAATGGAAGCCGCCATCATCCGCGAGAAGCGGCTCAAGAACTGGCACAGGCAGTGGAAGATCCACTTGATCGAGAGCGAAAACCCCGACTGGCACGATCTGGCCATTGGTTTAGGTTTGCTCCCTCTTTCGCAAAATTGAAGAAATGTCATGCTGAACTCGTTTCAGCATCCATGCCTCCAATCACGCTCAGTTCCAAGCGGGAAAATGGACCCTGAAACAAGTTCAGGGTGACGGTGTAAGTGACGTCCGACTGAGGTTATCAATACCACCAAGCCATGTAGACGGAGTGGATGGGACTATCGGGTGCCGGCGAACCTTGACCTGCGCTTTCTCGGTAGCTGAGCATTCGGTGATAAGGCGCATACTTCCGCCGATACACCTCTCCACTCGGCGCACCACGTTTGCACGCTGCCTGAAGTCTTCTCTCTAGGTTGAGCGCCTGCTTCATGGTCAGCCCATTCTCCAAGATGACCATGTGATGCCAATCATTTGTTTTGTATCCGGCAAACCTCTCGCGACGAGACTTACAAGTATAACCGATTACAAACCCTGTGCACCACCTCGAACCGGCAATGGCCCAGATTGCATCCAGATGATGATCAACAAGCTTTTGCTGGACTGTATTGCCCATCACCCAGCCGCCCTTTTCAGCGCCACCCGGATCAGCTCGCCCTCGCCTGCATCCTCTCCCAGTTCCGCCTGCGCCCGTGCCACGGCCTGCGCTGCCACTTCCGGTTTGAAGCCGAGGTTCTCCAGCGCGCTCACGGCATCGGCGCTCGCACCGCCCGCTGCTGACACCGCGCCAGCTGGTACGCCCGCCATGCCGCCGCCCGGTAACGCTCCGGCCTTGTCTTTCAGCTCGTTGACGATCCGTCCGGCGAGTTTCGGCCCCACCCCGTTCGCCCGCGCCACTGTCGCCGCGTCACCGCCTGCGCAGGCATCGCGGACTTCGCCGGTTGAAAGCGCCGAGAGGATCGCCAGCGCCACCTTGCTGCCCACGCCTTGCACCGTCGTCAGCAAACGGAACCAGTCGCGCTCGGACGATTCCGCGAAGCCAAGCAAGCGCATGTCGTTTTCGCTCACCTGCAAATCGGTGTGGATGGTGCAGGCCTCTCCCACCTCACCCAACGCCGCGAGCGTCTTGGTCGAACAGTGGACGAGGTAACCGACGCCTTGCACATCGACGATGGCCCAATCTTCTCCAGTTTCATCAAGGCGGCCTGATAGCTTTGCAATCATGGTTTGTTCTTGGCCCAAAGCAGAGCTTTGCACCAGAGGCTGCCGTGTCATTTTGCCCCGACAATTGGCGCACTCACCGAGACATGGACCGCATGTTACACGGTCCATAAGGCAGAAAACCGGGAGCCTCAGACGTCGCGAATAGAATGGACAGAGAGTGCGCTTGGCATAGTGCATCTGATCGCCTTGCCATGCACATCCGGAGTAGGAAAATCGCAGAACAGAGTGGTCGCGCTTCTCGACAGGCGCACGCATTTCGCTATTGCAGCATGCATGAGCTTCAACACATTCGGACGCGTATTGCGCTTCACCACCTGGGGAGAGAGTCACGGGCCGGGCCTTGGCGCGGTGCTGGATGGCTGCCCGCCGGGTTTGTCGCTGACCGAGAAGGACATTCAACCCTTCATGGATGCGCGCAAACCGGGCCAAAGCAAGTTCACGACCCAGCGCAAGGAAGCCGATCTGGTCAAGATCCTGTCAGGCGTGTTCGAGGATACAACCACCGGCACACCGATCCATCTGATGATCGAAAACACCGATCAGCGCTCCAAAGACTATTCGGAGATCGCCCGCTCCTATCGCCCCGGACACGCTGACTATACCTATGATGCGAAGTACGGCATCCGCGACTATCGCGGTGGTGGACGCTCAAGCGCACGCGAAACGGCAGCGCGAGTGGCGGCGGGCGCAGTGGCGCGGCTGATTATCCCCGAAGTCAAAATCACCGCCTATGTGTGCGAGTTGGGCGGTGACGCGATTGATCGCGACGCCATCAATCTTGATGAGATCAGCAAGAACCCGTTCTTCTGCCCAGACAGCTGGGCTGCAAAGCGCTGGGAGGAAAAGGTAGATCAGGCCCGCAAGGATGGCTCATCACTGGGCGCGGTGGTCGAATGCGTCGCCGAAGGCGTACCCGCCGGATGGGGCGCGCCGGTCTATGCCAAGCTCGATAGCGATCTGGCCGCCGCCATGATGACGATCAACGCGACCAAGGGCGTTGAAATCGGAGACGGATTTGAAGCAGCCCGCCTGACCGGTGAGCAAAATGCTGACGCCATGACGCCGGACGAGGATGGCAAACCTGTCTACGCCAGCAACCACGCAGGCGGAACGGCCGGCGGCATTTCGACCGGACAGCCGGTGGTGTGCCGAGTGGCATTCAAGCCGACTTCTTCAATTCTCACGCCGGTCGCTTCCATGACATCGGATGGAGAGGCCACCGAAGTCCGGACGAAGGGGCGTCACGATCCGTGCGTCGGCATTCGCGGAACACCTGTCGTCGAAGCAATGATGGCGCTGGTGCTGGCCGATCAGAAACTGCTTCACCGCGCTCAAGTAGCGGAGCGATAGTGCAGATAGGAACGCGCTCAAGTTGCGGAGCGATAGTGCGGATAGGACAACGCGCAATGCGAATGGGCTCCGGCACAAGGCGGGCGTTCGTGCGTTGATACACTGAATAGGATCGTTTTCAGTCAACGGAGGCCCGAACAACCCCATGAATTACCAGCCGCAATCCGAATTGGCTCTGCCGGCCGATGTGCGTGCGAAAGCGCCGCTCGACAAAGGTGAGCGCAAAACGCAGATCGTGGTAGTGGGCGGCGGTGCAGGCGGGCTTGAGCTCGTTCGGCGGCTAGGCGCCAAATACGGGCGCAAAAAGCACGACATCATCCTCGTCGACAAGAACCTCAGCCATATCTGGAAGCCGTTGCTTCACGAAGTCGCTGCAGGTTCGCTTGATGCCAATCTGGATGAGGTGGGGTATCGCGGACATTGCTATCGCTGGGGCTACCGCTTCTTCCAGGGAACGCTGGAAAGCATTGATCGCGACGCGAAAACGATCACCCTCGCGCCGGTTCTGGAGAAAGACGGTAGTGAACTGATCTCCAACCATGTGATCCGTTATGATATCCTTGTTCTGGCCGTCGGTTCGGTCTCCAATGACTTCGGCGTACCGGGGGTGATCGATCATTGCATCTATCTCGATGCGCGCGATCAGGCCGACCGATTCCGGACAAAGCTGCTCAACCACTGTTTGCGCGTCAGCCGAGCAATGAGCGCTGATCCCAATGCGGACGAACGGGTCCGTATTGCCATCGTTGGTGGCGGAGCGACCGGGGTCGAACTGGCCGCAGAACTGTACAACGCCGCGGGGGCTTTGCGCCATTATGGCCTGGAAGTGTTCGATGAGAGCCGTCTCGACGTAACCTTGCTGGAGGCTGGTCCGCGGATCCTGCCCGCTCTGCCGGAAAAGCTGTCTGATGCTGCGCGAGGTGAGCTCGCTGCACTTGGGGTCGAAGTCAAAGTCGAAACGCAAGTGGTCAAGGCTGAACGTGGGCGGCTCTACACGCAATGCGGCGAGGTAATCGAAGCGGATCTGATGGTCTGGGCCGCAGGTGTCAAAGGAGCCGATTTCCTCGCCGATCTCGGACTTGAGACCAATCCTCGCAATCAGATCGTTGTGAGCGACACCATGCAAAGTGTGACCGATGAAAGCATCTTCGCGCTTGGCGATTGCTGCTCATACATCCCGGATGGTGAGCAATCGCCAATTCCGCCCAGAGCCCAGGCGGCGCACCAAATGGCAGACACGGTGTTCACCAACATCAAGCGTTTCCAGAAAGGCAAGCCGCTCAAGAGCTTTGTCTATCAGGACAACGGCTCACTGATATCGCTGAGCCGTTTTTCGACCGTTGGAAGCCTGATGGGCAATCTGGTGGGTGGAGCCATGGCCGTCGAAGGACGGATGGCGCGCTTTATCTACACCTCGCTCTATCGGATGCATCTGTTGGCCATCCATGGATGGATGAAGGGTGTGGGGCTGATGATCATTGGCCGGGTAAACCGGATCGTGAGGCCGAGGCTCAAATTGCACTGAGCAATTGCAGCACGCGCTTTCTGCGTCGGGAACCAATCCGATACGTTCCCGTTCTTTTCATTGAAAATTCCGATTGTTCGCAATCGCACAAATTGTCTTTTCTGCAGCGCAGCATTTCCTATGTGCGCTGCATCAGTTTCACATCCAACCAAACAAGGGGTAATTCACCAATGGGTATCATCGGTTCAACCATCCAACCGTTCAAAGCGACCGCGTTCAAGGCGGGCGAAGACTTCTTCGACGTCACCGAAGCCGACATCGCAGGAAAGTGGGCGGTCTTCTTCTTCTATCCGGCCGACTGGACCTTCGTTTGCCCGACCGAACTCGAAGACATGGGCGAAAAGTACGACATGCTGCAAAGCATGGGCGTAGAAGTCTACGCTGTCAGCACTGACACGCATTTCAGCCACAAGGCCTGGCATGACAGCAGCGAGAAGATCGGCAAGCTCAAGTTCCCGTTCCTGGGCGACCAGCTTCACACGCTTTCCAAGCAGTTCGGCGTTCTGCGTGAAGAAATGGGCCTGGCTGACCGCGCGACCTTCGTTGTCGATCCGGACGGCGTCATCCAGATCATGGAAATCACTTGTGAGGGCGTAGGCCGCAACGCCAACGAACTGACCCGCAAGATCAAGGCCGCTCAATATGTGCGCGCCAACCCCGGTCAGGTCTGCCCTGCCGCTTGGGAAGAAGGCAGCGACACGCTCGCACCGTCGCTCG
>JBCBHD010000003.1:25303-31472 GCA_038526115.1 Pseudomonadota bacterium
CTCGTCGGCAAGATCTAAACAACACATTGAATGACTTTCAGGCGCCGCGTTCGAACAGGGCGCGGCGCCGGCTTCAGAATTGACACCAACGGAAATTCCCCATGCTCGATCAGAATATGCAGACCCAGCTCAAGCAATATCTCGCCAATCTCCGCGAGCCGATCGAGCTTGTCGCATCTCTTGATGCGAGCGAAAAGTCGAACCAGACACGCGAACTTCTGACCGAAATTGCCGCGCTGCATGACATGGTCAGTGCAAGCTTCGACGGCACTGATGATCGCAAACCCAGCTTTGTGATCCGCCGCGCATCCGATGCGAACAAGTGGGTCCGTTTTGCAGGCCTGCCCATGGGGCATGAATTCACTTCACTGGTTTTGGCGCTGCTCTGGGCCGGAGGTCATCCACCAAAGGTTGACGCTGACTTGATCGAACAGGTTCGCGCCCTTGAAGGTGACTACGAGTTTGAAATGTTCTTCTCGCTCAGCTGCCACAACTGCCCTGATGTGGTGCAAGCGCTTACCCTCATGGCGCTGGAAAACACGCATATCACCGCCACGCTGATCGAAGGCGGCACGTTCCAGGATGAAGTCGAGGCACGCGATATCCTTGCAGTGCCAGCAACCTTCTTGAACGGCGAAAGCTTTTACAACGGCAAGATGGAACTGGCAGAAATCCTGTCGAAGCTGGATAGCGGCGCAGATGAAAAAGCCGCCGAAAAGATCTCGGCGAAAGCGCCATTTGAAGTCCTCGTGATCGGCGGCGGACCCGCAGGCGCAGCGGCGTCTGTTTACACCGCACGCAAGGGCTTCCGCACCGGTATCGCGGCCGAACGATTTGGCGGGCAGCTTATGGATACGCTCGGCGTCGAAAACCTTCCGGGCACGGTCTACACCGAAGGCCCCAAGCTGGCAGACGATCTGAAGAAGCATGTTGGTGATTATGAAATCGACCTGATCGATCTCGCCCGGGCCACACAGCTAAAGCCTGCGGCAGAAGCGGGCGGCATGCACGAAGTGACATTTGCCAACGGTGCTGTGCTCAAGGCGCGCTCCCTGATCCTCTCGACCGGCGCACGCTGGCGCAATCTCGGCGTTCCTGGCGAAGCAGAATACCGCAACAAAGGCGTCGCCTATTGCCCGCACTGCGACGGGCCATTGTTCAAGGGTAAGCGTATTGCCGTGATTGGTGGTGGCAATTCGGGCGTGGAAGCAGCCATCGACCTCGCCAAAATCGTCGGTCATGTGACGCTGATCGAATATGATGAGAAGCTGCGCGCTGATGATGTGCTACAGCGAAAGCTGCGATCATTGAGCAATGTCGAAATTATCACCAGCGGTCAGACCACAGAAATCCTCGGCGATGGCAAACGCGCCAACGGACTGGTTGTGAAAGACCGGACCAGCAATGACGAGCGCCGGATTGAGCTTGAAGGCGTATTTGTGCAAATTGGCCTCGTCCCGAACACCGAATGGCTGGAAGGCACTGGTCTGGAGCTTTCGAAGTATGGCGAGATCGTCATCGATGAAGAAGGCGCGACCAACCTGCCTGGCATTTTCGCAGCGGGCGATGCGACGACGGTGCCGCACAAGCAAATCGTCGTGGCTATGGGCGAAGGCTCTAAAGCTGCACTCGGCGCGTTTGACTACCTGATCCGCAACGAGCCGGTCGAGGATATCGCTCAAGCAGCGTAACTTGCTGCGAGCGGTGCAGCGGTTTCGCGGCGACTGAAGCTTTCTGAAGGCTGAAGCGCCCGTTCAATGCTGGCAAAGCGCCAGTCTGCTATGTCGTTGACCATGATTAGGAAACTCGTCGCATTCTCCTTTGGCGTAGCCGCGCTTGTTGCCACAGCAGCCACAGCCATGCCGCCAGCCAGTTCGTGGGAGATTGGTCCGTGGGCGCGTGGAAAAAACTATTCTGTCAATATGCCAGCCACACCTTCGCAGGGCGCCAATGGCAGCCTTGTGGTGGATTTCCCGCAAGCCGGTCGCGGAGAATGGGACGCTCTGACTACCAGCGTCTACCCGCTCAAACAGTTTGAACGCGTGACTGTGCGTTATCGGATTGACGCTGCCCCCGGCACGCGGTTCGTCGCTGTCGAAGATCGTAAAACGCCGCCGACGATATCGCTCTATTTCCAGCGCGCACGCGACAACTGGACCGCGAAAGGCAAATATGCCTCGTATCGGTGGTACGCCCCGAAAGACAAGCTAATGCCGATTACTCCGGGTGAGCACACGATTTCGATCCGGTTTGATGACCGTTGGACCAATGTCGCGCATCGGCCCAACACCGAACACGCCCGCGGCTATCAGGGCGCACTCGACAAAACTGCGCGATTTGGTTTGGCCTTCGGCACGCCTCTACTTCGTAGCCACGGCGTTGCTGCGACCGGACAGGCCCGGTTCACGCTGCTGTCGGTCGACTTCGAATAGATCGCAGACCGAATTTTCAATCTACTGCGTCTATCAATCTTGGCGCATTAATCGATTGGACTGATCAAGGCTTATCCATCATTCTCCTGCCATCAAACTCGGATAGTCCGAGTCTCAGGCCATCAGTTTCAAAGAGGAGAATACCCCATGGATGCCAAAACCGGAGAAATGAGCGGTTGTCCGTTTCATGGCGATGCAGGCCAGCGCGGTCTGTTTGGTCGCACCAATCGCGATTGGTGGCCCGAAGTCATGCAGCTCGATATCCTGACCGAAGGCGGTCGCAGCGCAAATCCGCTGGGCGAGAACTTCGACTACGCAGAAGCATTCAATGCGATCGACTATGACGCGCTAAAGGCAGACCTGACTGCGCTGATGACAGACAGCCAGGATTGGTGGCCCGCCGATTACGGCCACTATGGTCCCTTCTTCATCCGCATGGCGTGGCATGCTGCAGGTACCTATCGTACCGGTGATGGCCGCGGCGGCGCGGGCAGTGGGCAACAGCGTTTTGCCCCGCTCAACAGCTGGCCGGATAATGGCAACCTCGACAAGGCGCGCCGTCTGCTTTGGCCGATCAAGCAAAAGTACGGGAAGAATATCAGCTGGGCTGACCTCTTCATCCTGACAGGCAATGTCGCCATTGAAAGCATGGGCGGCCCGGTATTCGGCTTTGGCGGTGGTCGCGCGGACGTATTCGAACCAGAATCAGTCTATTGGGGCACCGAAGAGCAGTGGGTGAATGAAGGCGTCGCGACGCGTATCATTCCTGACGAAGGCAAAGCGCTCGAAAATCCCCTCGCTGCGATCCAGATGGGTCTAATCTATGTCAATCCAGAAGGCCCCGGCGGCGATCCCGATCCGCTGGCGAGCGGTCGTGACATGCGCGAGACATTCGCGCGGATGGCGATGAACGATGAAGAGACTGTTGCTCTTACCGCTGGTGGTCACGCCTTTGGTAAAGCGCACGGCGCAGCCCCTTCAGACACGTTTGGCGATTCACCAGAGAGCGAAGTGCTTGAGCTTCAGGGCTTCGGCTGGCTCAACGATGCAGAAGAGATTGCGAGCGGCAACATAACCACTTCCGGCATCGAGGGCGCATGGTCGAACAACCCGACTTCGTGGAGCCACGACTATTTCCGCCTGCTGTTCAAGTATGACTATGAGCTGACGGAAAGCCCGGCTGGTGCGAAGATGTGGACGCCAATCAATCCGGATCCGGAAGACATGGCACCGGACGCACGCGATCCTTCGAAGAAGGTTCCGACCATCATGACAACTGCCGACATGGCGTTGAAGATGGACCCGGATTACCGGGTGATTTCCGAGCGCTTCCTGAACAATCCTGAGCAACTGGACGACGCTTTCGCTCGCGCATGGTTCAAGCTGTGCCACCGCGATATGGGTCCAAAAGTCCGCTACATGGGTCCGGAAGTTCCCGAAGAAACACTGATCTGGATGGATCCGGTTCCAGCTGGAACTGCCCCGTCGGGTGATGCTGTTTCGGCCTTCAAGGAAGCGATCCTGGCCAGCGGTCTGACAACCAGCGAGCTTGTGAAGGCGGCTTGGGCGTCGGCTTCAACTTACCGCAATTCCGATCATCGTGGCGGTGCCAATGGTGCTCGCGTGCGGCTCGGCCCGCAAAAGGATTGGGCGGCCAATGATCCCGAAGAGCTGGGCAAGGTGCTGGCCAAGATTGACGAGCTGCGCGGCGATATGTCGATGGCCGACGCCATCGTACTCGCTGGATCGGCTGCGGTTGAGCATGCCGCTGGCAAAGCCGGTTTCGACGTGACCGTTCCGTTCATGGGCGGACGCGGAGACGCCACTGACGAGCACACCGATCATGCAAGCTTCGAACCGCTGGAGCCGTTTGCGGATGGCTTCCGCAACTACCTCAAGACGAAAGCGGACGTGAAGACCGAGGAAATGCTGATCGACCGAGCACATCTGCTCGGCCTGTCGATTTCCGAAATGACCGTTCTGGTTGGTGGTCTCCGTGCGCTCGGCGCTGTGAGCGGCAACACCGGCCTCGGCGTCTTTACCGATCGTCCGGGTACGCTGACGCCGGACTTCTTCACCAACCTTCTCGACATGAGCACAAAGTGGGCTCCGGTCGATGGCTCGGGCGATGAAGAGTATGTCGGTACGGACCGCAAGACCGGCGAAGAACGGTTCCGCGCCACTCGCGCCGACCTGATCTTCGGTTCGCACTCGCAGCTCCGTGCTCAGGCAGAACACTATGCCGAAAGCGGAAACGAAGGGCAGTTCGTCGGTGATTTCATCGCAGCCTGGAACAAGGTGATGAATGCCGACCGGTTCGATGTAACCCACGCGCATTACCACGCCTGACCTCTGATCAGGTTTGATCCGGCCAGCCCCCCTCTAGGCCAGATCACTGGAAGGCCCTCGGCAACTACGCCGGGGGCCTTTTTCGTGTGCGCAACAAAAAGGGCCGCAGGTGAACCCTGCGACCCTTGGTGTTTTATAATGGGCCCGATGGCCCGCTTCGATCAGCTTACTTCTTCTTTTTCTTCGGCTTCTTGTTCGCGCCCTTGAACATGTCCTTGTCATAGGTTTCCGGAGCCGGAGCGGTTTCTGCCGCAACGCCGGCGGCGATTTCCTCCTCAGTCAGAAACTTGATGGCAAAGCCCAATGCGCGGGTCTTGCCCCAGCTATCGAGGCTCACTTTGCTTTCGCCATAGGTCACATTAACAACCGCATCGGCGCCCATCTTTTCGCCGCGTTCCCAGACCTCGTTATAGATCTTCTGCTGCGACGGTTCCTTGCTGAAAATGGTTGCCTTGCGGACGCCAGCCGAAACTGGGCCTACGATGGTGTAGGGTTTGTCTGTGATGTCATACGGGAAAACGGGAACACCCATTTCCTCGTTAACAACGACATACTCTTCGTCATCGGCGAGAACCGGTGCGGCAGGAACGCTAAGCGAAGCTGCGACGATAGCAGCAGCCAATAATTTCGTCTTCATTTGGACCCCCAACTTGTGCAAACACTGCATTGCTATATCTCTGTCATTGGGGGCCGGTGTCAAATATTTCTGACACCAGGCAATAAAATTGCGCGTTGATGTTGCAGAAACTGGGGGCTTCATGATTTCGAGCTTGGTATTGGCACTGGCGTTACAGACGGTTCAACCTGTCGAAGAACCAGCCGAGGCAATGACGGCGGCTGAGGCTACAGCCGAAGCGGTTGCAAATGCCGAAGCTGCCGCAATCGATGCGGTGAATTCAGATGGGACCGCTGATGGAGAAAGTGCGGGTGCTTCTGGACAGACCAAGGCCGTCCTTCCTCCACCTCCGCCCGAACCGGATATTCCGCGCGACACCCCGGTGCGGCTTATGGTTCTGAATGAAGTCTCCACCAAAGAGCACAAGGTGGGCCACAAGTTTAAGCTACGGGTTGATGCGCCTGTGCTTGTCGATGGCAACGAAGTGGTCCCAGTCGGCGCGATCGCCTGGGGCGAATTGCTGTCGGCAGAGAAGAGCGGCAATATCGGCAAAAGCGGTAAGCTGTCTGCCCGACTGCTTTATCTTGACCTTGATGGGCGGGAGATCCCGATTGACGGGGATACCGAGGCGGATGGCAAATCCGGCAAAGGTGAGACAATCCTGGGCGTGTTGAGCGTCGGCGTGTTTGGCCTATTTGCGAAGGGCAACAATGCCAAGCTCAAGGCTGGCGAAAAGATGACTGCTTTCATCTCAGAGGATGTTTTCTTGGAT
>JBCBHD010000004.1:0-28704 GCA_038526115.1 Pseudomonadota bacterium
AACTGCTCTAGACGCTCGACACCAGCTTCGTCCGTCCAACGTGTGACATACTCGCGAGCCTGCAGTTCATCAGCAATCAGTCCGCTCACGCCGCGCGCTGTCCATTGTCGATATGGCGCCGGGCATGCACTAAAAGAGCAGAGAGCGCCGCTGGAGTTACACCAGGAACTCTTCCTGCTGCTGCAAGTGAGGTGGGTGCAGCGGAGACAAGTCGCTCAACCATCTCATTGGAGAGCCCAGGAACTGCACCATAGGGAAAGTCGGCAGGCAAAGGCAGTTCCTCGCTTGCACGCAAATCTCTCAATTCGGCGTCCTGCCTAGCAAGGTAGGGTTCGTAAGTCGCGTCTTCTGCCATTTCAGCGGCAAGGACCGGGTCTCGGTCAACCACATGGCCGACCCATTGCTGCAAGTCCTTCAAATCGACACCGTCATGCCGTAACCACTCAGCAATCGGTTTCTCACCGCTATCTCGGCGGACATTCATACCGCTGTCGGAGAGTTCGCGAGCGTGGACCGATTGGTTGAAGGCAGCGCTCAAATGACGGCGCGAGCTTTCACGGGCTTCAAACCAAGCCCGTCGCTCATCGCCGATACAACCGGCATCAATCCCGATCTGGGTTAGTCTCGTCGATGCATTATTCGCTCTTAGCCGCAGCCGATACTCCGCACGCGCTGTGAGCATGCGGTATGGCTCACTCACACCCTGAAGCGTCAAGTCGTCAATCATTACAGCAATATAGGCATTCGCCCGGTCGAGCTTCGGTGCTTCAACACCCAGAGCGCCAGCTGCTGCTTCCAAGCCGGCTACCAACCCTTGTGCGGCCGCCTCTTCATAACCCGTCGTTCCATTGATCTGCCCAGCGCAATAGAGGCCTGGGATCGCGCGCAGCTGAAGATCAGGCGCAAGAGCTCTTGGGTCGATATGGTCGTACTCCACCGCGTAACCAGGTTCGACCACTTCGACACGCTCAAGGCCGGGCATCGCGTGCAACATCTGAAGCTGTACATCCACAGGCAGGGATGTGCTTATGCCGTTGGGATAGACCAGATGTGTCGAGAGCCCTTCCGGCTCTAGAAATACCTGATGCCCATCGCGATCGCCGAAGCGGTGTATTTTGTCCTCGATCGAAGGGCAATAACGCGGCCCGGCTGCATCAATCGCACCTGAGAAGAGTGGAGAGCGGTGGAGATTAGCGCGAATGGCATCATGCGCTTCATGTGTCGTACGCGTAATCGCGCAGAAGACCTGTGGATTCTGTCGTTTCTCGGACAGAGCCGACATCGTCCACTCATCGGGATCAGAAGGCTGTTCTGGCAGGGCTGCCCAATCGATTGTCCGGCCATCCAGGCGTGGCGGGGTGCCTGTCTTCAGGCGCGCCATCGGGAGTTCCGCCGCACGAAGCTGCTCAGCAAGACGCGTAGCTGCGTTCTCACCTATCCGGCCACCCTCAAAGCGCTCTTCACCGCGGAAAAGGACTCCGCTCAGGAAGGTCCCTGTGCAGAGAACGACGTTCGGAGCATTGAGAGAAGATCCATCGGCCAGCTTGAGACCAGCAACTCTGCCACCATCAAGAACGAGGCTTGCCGCTTCTCCCTCAATCAAAGTCAGGTTTGTTTGCGAAGCAATCTGACGCTGCACGGAAGCTTTGAACAACGTCCGGTCTGCCTGTACCCTCGGACCCCAGACCGCACTCCCTTTTGAACGGTTCAACATTCTGTAATGAATGGCGCCAGCGTCAGCCGCTTTACCGAGGACTCCGTCGAGAGCATCGACTTCGCGGACCAGATGCCCCTTCCCTAACCCACCAATTGCTGGGTTGCAGCTCATTGCGCCAATGGCATTAAGGTCGAAACTCACCAGTCCCGTACGCGCACCCATCCGAGCTGAAGCGCACGCAGCCTCAACCCCGGCATGACCTCCGCCAATCACAAGAACATCGAAACCGTGCATGATCGGGCAAATAAGGTCTGAATGAGATTGCGTCAAAGCCGTTCTGACGATTGCCACTGCGATGTTTCACGTGAAACACTGCGACGTGAAAGTCCTAGGTCACTTGCCTATGCAAAACCGGCCAAACAAAGCATCCAACATATCTTCCGTCGTTGCTCGCCCGACCAATCGATCAAAAGCAACCCGCACTTGCCTCAACTCTTCCGCAATTAGTAGCAAATTTGTGTGTGCTTGCGCTTCAACGAGCCCATTCCTTGCTTCAACCAGCCTTGCATGTTGCCGAGAATTCAACGCGGCTTCCCCTGGCTTCGGCAAAGCGGCTTTAGCAGCCTCGACCAGCATCGATTTCAGGTCAGCAACACCTTCACCCGTTGCTGCTGACACGGATACCTTTGGAGTTTCCTTTGGGACGAAGTCGGCCGCATCACAACGCGCCGCTATCTCCCATGCGCCTGATGGACCAACACCCTCCTCGCCCAACCAAAGCACGATATCCGCTTTCGCCAACTCATCTTTGGCTCGGTCTATCCCGATTTGCTCGATCACATCTGACCCATCGGACCGGAGGCCGGCTGTATCGACGAAAGTGAAGGGAACTCCCGATATTCCAACCGATCGTTCAATTGCGTCGCGAGTGGTTCCAGCAATATGAGATGTAATCGCCGCTTCACTTTCCACCAAAGCATTGAATAACGTGGATTTTCCGGAATTTGGTGGGCCGGCAAGCACTACCCGAACACCCTCGCCCAGTTTCTCTGAACGGGGCCGGTCCAACCATACCGACAGGTCTTCCGTCAATCGATCGATGCTGGCCACGAAATTAGCGGGTACATCAGCGACATCATCCTCATCCGAAAAGTCCAGTGCGGCTTCAATTTGCGCGGAAAGCCGCAGCAATTCTGATCGCCACACTTCGATCTTCGTAGACAAGATGCCTGAGGCATTTGCGATCGCCGCAGCGCGCTGCAATTCCGTCTCAGCCGCAAGCAAATCGGACAGTCCCTCTGCCTCGGCGAGATCAATCCTGCCATTGGCAAAAGCCCGCCTCGTGAACTCGCCGGGTTCGGCGCAACGAAACCCGCTCAAACCCAGCAAAGCGCGTTCGACAGCTGCGATAACAGCCCTTCCCCCATGGCAATGAAACTCAACGAGATCTTCTCCGGTCGCTGTGTTCGGTCCGGGAAACCAGAGCACGAGGGTCTCATCCAGAAGGTTGCCCGCCCTATCATGCAGCTTCGCAAGACTAGCGCGTCTCGGTGTGAAACTCCGACCAGCCAGTGACAAAAGGGCCGCTTCTGCTTTCGGCCCTGAAATTCTCACCACGGCAATGGCAGCAGGTGGGAGACCGCTCGAAACCGCGAAGATCGTCGGCTCAGTCATTATTCGTCAATCAATGATAGAACGGGGCTTCAATCGGCCTTGTCGTCGCGATCGCTGCTTGTGGACCGTGACGAGCTTCCCCTCATGCCACCCTCAACAAAGCTCTGAAACAGCTTCAGGCCGACCTGACCCATCGGTGCCAGTGCTTGAGCATATTCCTGGAGCTGATCGGGGTTGCTCGCGCCTTTCATCGCCTTGGCGATATTGTCGACATATACGGAGTTGGCCTGGCTTACATCAGGCAATCCCATGAAAGTACGCGCCTCTTCTGGCGTGCATTCAATTTCAACGTTGATCTTCATGGCACTCACTCCCTCCCGTGCGACCCGCAGGAACAGACATCCCACTCAATACCGATTTGGGAAGAATGGTCAGGAAAGGCAATAGACCGTCGAAACTCAGCTAATTCAAAACTGCAAAGTTCATGATGATCTTGCGGATGTTTTCGCTCAGCCTCGCGGGCAATTCAGCTTCAAGCGTTGTGCGCCGAGACTCGACAGTTTCGGCAATCAAGACCCGCTTCATCGCCCAATCAGGACAGGCCCTCTCTTCAATCGTTGTCCGATCAAGGATCGACAGGCCAGCATGACGCGGATCGTGCGAAATGCGCACCATGAGGTCGACCAGCTCCAATTCCTCTCCCTCGAGCAATTGGAGGAAATTTCGCCCATTATATAGCAAAAGACCAGTTACACCGCGCGCAGGATTGTTCCTTGCGCTGCTCGCTAGAATAGCTTCAACCTCGTCGCGAGACAGGCTCGGCGCGGTACTGATATAGAGGTACTGACTAAGCATTTGCCCGGAGCCTTAGCTCCGAGCCTTGCGCTTGCCAATTCCCACAACAAGAAAATCGCTTCCCCCGAAAACGGGTTTGCGATCACTGATTCATTGTGTCGAAGAAATCTTCGTTGGTTTTGGAATCCTTCATCTTGTCGAGCAGGAACTCCATCGCATCGACAGTACCCATCTGCATGAGAATACGGCGAAGCACCCACATCTTCGACAGTTTGTCCTTCTCGACCAGCAATTCTTCCTTGCGGGTCCCGGATTTGCCGACATCAAGTGCAGGGAAGATCCGCTTGTCGGAAACCTTGCGATCCAGCACAATCTCCGAGTTGCCCGTGCCTTTGAATTCCTCGAAGATGACTTCGTCCATACGGCTGCCGGTATCGATAAGGGCCGTCGCGATGATCGAAAGCGATCCACCCTCTTCAATATTCCGGGCTGCACCAAAGAACCGCTTAGGCCGCTGAAGCGCATTTGCATCAACACCACCGGTAAGCACCTTGCCCGAGCTTGGAACAACCGTGTTGTAAGCACGACCCAAACGAGTGATTGAATCGAGCAGGATCACAACGTCGTTCTTATGCTCAACCAGCCTCTTGGCTTTTTCAATAACCATTTCAGCGACTTGGACGTGTCGATTGGCTGGCTCGTCAAATGTTGACGAGATCACTTCACCCTTCACACTGCGCTGCATGTCGGTGACTTCTTCGGGTCGTTCATCAACCAGGAGCACCAGCAGGAACACTTCTGGATGATTATCTGTGATCGCCTTGGCGATGTTCTGCAAAAGGACCGTTTTACCCGTCCGCGGCGGAGCTACGATCAGCGCCCGTTGCCCTTTACCCTGCGGCGAAATGATGTCGATTACCCTCGCCGACTTGTCCTTCACTGTGGGATCAAGCGTATCGAGCGACAGCTTCTCGTCCGGATAGAGCGGCGTAAGATTGTCAAAGTTGGTCCGCATCCGAACCGCACTCGGGTCTTCGAAATTGACCGAACTGAGGCTGGTCAGGGCAAAGTAGCGCTCGCCATCTTTGGGTGCGCGGATTTCACCTTCCACGGTATCACCCGTGCGCAGACCCCATTTGCGGATCTGATTGGGCGACACGTAGATATCATCTGGGCCGGCCAGATAATTCGCTTCAGGCGAACGCAGGAAGCCAAAGCCATCTTGCAACACCTCAATGGTGCCGATGCCCATGATCTTTTCTTCGTATTCTTCGTCTTCAGCCAGCTCGCGCAGAATGCTGAAAAGCAAGTCCTGCCGCCGCATGGTGGACGCGCCTTCCACGCCGAGCTCTTCAGCCATAGCGACCAACTCGGCCGGGGTTTTCTGTTTTAAGTCTTTAAGATGCATTTTCGAAGTGTTCCAAAAAGTGAAGAGTTGGCCGGCAAGTCAGTACCTCGTTCGATGAGGCGCCCCGGAAAAATGTATGACAGTGATAGTCAGCAGGGCTGGGCTTGGAGAAAGCAGACAGACGGGCGTGATGCGCCGTCAAACCGGATGTGATGCTTACAAAATATGAGTCCGTGACGCTGAGGTCAATCAAGGAATGGCCGCGATGCGCAAAAAGCCGGGTTAGAACGGTTTGAGATAAACAAGTGCAACAATCAGGACGAGCAGCAATCCAGGTACCTCGCCGATCATTCGCAGTGTTTTTTCAGACAGTGGTCGTTCGCCCCGCGCCATTTTCTTGGTCTGCCCCACTAACCACCCATGATAGCCACTCAGACCCAGAACCAAGGCAAGCTTTGCATGCAGCCAACCTTCGCTGAAAGCCCCAATGGTGTAGGCGATGGTCAAGCCTAGAACCCACACAACAATAAGGCTGGGTGTCAGGATAATCTTGCGCAACTTCCCCATGCGCTCGGCCCACTTGGCTTCACCCTCTGAACCGGGCGCATGATCCAGCACGTAAATGCATTGGCGCGGCAGCATGAAAAGGCCTGCCAACCAAAACACCATAAAGATAACATGCCCAATCTTGAGCCAGAGATAGATGGCGATAAGCGATTCTTGCATGGTTGCCTTCTACTTGCCGCGCAAGGCGACCAACAACTGCTCGACGTGTTCGATCGGCGTGAACTGACCGATCCCGTGTCCAAGATTGAAGATGTGAGGTCGATCTTCGAACGCATCGAGAATAGTACGAATGCGCTTTGGCAGTTCAGGACCACCGGCTTCGACCAGCAGCGGATCGAGATTGCCCTGAACAGGCATTCCATCCGGGAGATTTGCGTGGACCCATGCAGGGTCCAACGTCTCATCCATACCTATGGCATCCACACCCGTCTCACGGGCATAGGCGGGGAGCTTCGCCCCTGCCCCTTTTGGAAAGCCGATGACGGGAGTGTCGGGATGTGTCCGTTTCAACTCAGCCGTAATGGCCGCGTTGGGAGCCACAACCCAACGCACAAACTCGTCAGGAGCCAGACTGCCGGCCCAACTGTCAAACAATTGAACTGCTTCCGCGCCGGCGTCGATCTGTCCGCGCAAATAGGTAACAGATACCTCGATAATAGCATCGACAATTGATTGCATCAGTGCCGGATCGCGATAGGCCAACAATCGCGCTGGCCCCTGATCCTTAGACCCTTCGCCAGCAATCATATACGTCGCAACCGTCCAGGGAGACCCTGCAAAGCCCAGCATTGTCACCTTTTCGCTGATCAGGTCGCGGGTCTGGCGAACGGTCTCGTAAATTGGATCGAAGCGTTCATACACCGGCGTGAAATCAGAAAGCTTGGATTCAAGCAATGTTGGGCTGAGTTTCGGGCCTTCCCCGGCGAGGAACTCAAGTCCTTGTCCCATTGCATGCGGGACGATCAGGATATCCGAAAACAGAATGGCGCCATCGAACCCAAATCGCCGAATGGGCTGCACCGTGATTTCGGCAGCAGCTTCGCTATCATAGACAAGCTCAAGAAAACCGCCCTTCTCAGCACGCAAGGCGCGGTATTCAGGCAGGTAGCGTCCAGCCTGACGCATGAGCCAGACGGGAGCAATATCGGGTTTGGCACCTTTCAAGGTGTCGAGCAGCGGACCAGGCATGGCGTTCCTCTAATCAAATATTAAGGAATTATGAAAGGTTTGATGGAGTCTGTTGGCCCTGTGGAAAGCGGGAATTCCCAGCCTCTGCCCGATTTCTCAAGCTCTGAACAGCCCTTCGATTGCGAGGCGAATCTGCGAGTCTCCGTGGTCAAGCGCATTCTATCCCCGCTGTCCCCAGGCTGTAGAAATCGATTGTCCCGTGTTGAGAAATGGACATTGAAAATTGCCGACAGCGAGCAGGAAATCACATGCACTGCTTGTCGACGGTTCTCTCCCATGGTTTATGCCCCTCACTATCCACAACCCGGAAAGCCCTCACCGAATCGTTCATGGCTCGCCTCAATCTGCACCTCGTTTCGGATTCCACCGGAGAAACCCTTGAGATGATCGCGAAGGCGGCGTTGGCTCAGTTCGACGGCCCCGATGTGAGCCGTCATTTCTGGCCGATGGTTCGGTCCATGCAACACCTTGATCGAATTGTGCCCGATCTGGCTGACAATCCCGGTCTTGTGCTTTTCACTCTAGTGAATCCCGAAACACGCAGCCGGCTGGAGGATCATTGTCGCCAACTAGGCCTGCCCGCCGTACCAGTTCTCGACCAGGTGACAGCCGCGCTCGAAGCACAACTAGGTGAAGAAGCGCATGGACGCCCCGGTCGCCAGCACTCCATGGACGACGATTATTTCAAGCGCGTCGATGCCATTCAATACACCATCGCTCATGATGACGGAATCGCTCACGAAGATTGGGAAGAAGCCGACATTGTCTTGGCGGGCGTCTCCCGAAGCTCAAAAACACCAACCAGCATTTACCTCGCCAATCGGGGATACAAGGTAGCGAATATTCCGCTGGTGGTTGAAAGCCCGCCACCCAAGAGCCTTTTTGGCCTGCGCAACCCGCTGATTGTTGGTCTTACCACGGCGCCGGAACGTCTCGTGCAGATCCGGCGGAACCGTCTGCTGTCGCTGAACGAAGGAACAGAGACATCCTATGTCGACAACGAACAAGTGCGTGCAGAAACGCTGTTCGCCCGCCGAATGTTTGCCGACAACGGCTGGCCTGTCATCGATGTGACGCGACGTTCGATCGAAGAGAGCGCGGCTGCCATCATTCGCTTGGTGCAAGAACGAAAGCGGCGTGAAAAGCCGGTTGATGGCGTGGCAAAACCGATATGAGCACGGGCAAATTAATCCTTGCATCGAAATCTGCATCGCGCCGCGCAATGCTGGATGCTGCCGGTATTCGCTACGAAGCAATCCCTGCTGATATCGATGAGCGGCATATCGAAGCGAACCTCACTGATGCCACGCCTCCAGAAATTGCCGAAGCCCTGAGTGTGGCAAAAGCCGCAGCTCTCGCAGCCTCTCGGTCTTACGATTGGGTCCTGGGAAGCGATTCCCTCGTTGTGGTCGATGGCAAACGCTTCGACAAACCGACCTCGCGTGAGAACGCGGCCGAGCATCTGCGCTTTTTCTCTGGCAAAGTTATCGAACTGCATAGTGGTGCAGCGTTGGTCCGGGGTGACACATGCGAGTGGAGCGGAACGGAAGTCGCCCGCCTTTATGTTCGCCGCCTATCCGATGAATTCATCGAGAGTTATCTGCAGCACGAATGGCCCGAAGTCGGTTTTACGGTCGGGGTATTCCGGATAGAGGCGATGGGCGTGCAACTATTCGAAGCGATAGAGGGTGATCAATTTACCGTTCTGGGAATGCCGCTTCTACCCGTGCTCAGCGCTCTTCGAGAACACGGTCTTATCTTGCAATGAATGACCCCGCTCCGCTCCCGTTCGCTGAAGTTATCGGCGATCCTATTGCACAATCCAAATCTCCTGCGATTCATGGGTTCTGGTTGGATCAACTGGGGCTATCCGCTCGCTATGGTTCAACCCGGGTGACACCGGAAAGCCTAACGGATTACATCGCGCAACGGCGCGAGAATCCCGATTGGCTTGGCTGCAATATTACGATGCCATTGAAGCAAATGGTGATTCCGCTGCTCGACAGAATTGAACCAGAGGCGGAAGCCATTGGAGCGGTCAACACTGTCTATCGTGGCCCGGACGGTAAATTGGTCGGCACCAACACCGACGTCGAAGGATTTCTCGAGCCAATTCAAGAACTGCTGGCTGCGAATCACCTGTTTCGAATGGCCCGAATAATCGGTGCCGGTGGTGCTGCGCGTGCGATTGTCGCTGCCTTGGCGAAACAGAATTTCACTCTGGTGATTGGTGCACGTAACCAGGGTAAAGGGCGTAAACTCCTCAAAGAGCTCGCTCCTGGCCAAGAGCACTATACCGCACCCTTAAGTCTATTCGCACAACCGACTGACTTCGCATTTGACGATCGCGAAGGATGCCTGGATCTTGTTGTCAACGCTTCACCGCTTGGAATGCGGGGGCAGCCCGCACTGGCTTTTGATTGGACCCATGCTCCGCCGGGAAGCATCGCCTATGATATCGTGACTGACCCAGTTGAAACTGAGTTCCTCATCAATGCAAAGTCTGCCGGCTTTCAGACCATCGGCGGTTTGTCGATGCTGGTTGGGCAAGCAGCTACGGCGTTCGAACGCTTCTTTGGAACACCACCTCCGCGTCAATGTGATGATCAACTGCTGGAGATATTGCGCCAGTGAATGGAACTCAGTCGCCTCGAAAGCCAAAGTTGATAGGTCTCACCGGTTCGATAGGCATGGGCAAATCGACAGTTGCCGCCATGTTTGAAAGCGCGGGCGTTCCTGTCTTTGATGCAGATGCCGAAGTTCGCATTATGCAGGGGCCGGGCGGGGAATTGCTGCCAGCGATAGAGGATGCGTTTCCCGGATCAACCGGACCGGAAGGGGTGGACCGGGCAAAATTGGGCAAACTTGCCTTCGGAAACAATGACGCGCTTAAGCGGCTGGAGGCCATTGTCCATCCGGCTGTTGGCGCAAAACGCGTTCAGTTCTTCGATCAGAACAAGGATGCGCCGCTCCTGGTTTTCGATATTCCACTCCTGTTTGAAAATGGTGGAGATCAAGCCCTTGATGCGGTCGTCGTCGTTTCAGCTCCCGCTTCCGTCCAGCGCGAGCGAGTTCTTGCGCGTCCCGGGATGACAATTGAAAAATTCGAGCACATTCTTGAGCTTCAAGTGCCCGATGAAGAGAAGCGAGAGCGCGCAACGTATATAATCGATACTGGCAAGACGCTCACCGAGACCGAGGCTGACGTCGCGCAGCTTATCCGATCTCTGAGAGAATCCAGCGAATAGCTTCATTATCGTCGGTCAACCTCTTGCGATTCAATTTGGTTGGGCCGATACTCTCGCAAATGCGGGAAATCGTCTTCGACACAGAAACCACCGGTCTCGACCCCAAAACAGGCGATCGGATGGTTGAAATTGGGTGCGTCGAAATGATTGGCCGGGTTGAAACCGGCAAAACCTTTCATGCCTATTACAATCCGGAGCGTGATATGCCTGCCGCCGCTGAAGCGGTGCATGGTCTCTCCATATCATTCCTCGAAACCAAACCCTTGTTCGCAGCCGGTGCTGACGAGCTGCTTGAGTTTCTGGGCGATGCGCCTCTGGTTGCGCACAATGCCGGATTCGACTTCGGATTTCTGAATGCCGAGTTGGAGCGAATCGGGCGCGAACCAATTGGCCTAGATCGAATGGTCGATACGGTCGCCATTGCGCGTAAAAAGCATCCGGGGGCCAAACTTTCACTCGATGCCCTGTGCACGCGATACGGCGTCGACCGCAGTCACAGAGTGAAACACGGTGCACTCCTTGATGCGGAATTGCTTGCTCAGGTCTATGTCGAACTGACCGGTGGACGCCAGATCGGGCTGGAATTGGCTGCAGAATTGGAGACTCAATCGTCTCAGGTCGTTCAGGAAACGCGAGTGGCGCTGCGTCAATCTGAAATGGTTCGACCCCGTCGAGAGCCTAGACCGCACGCACCAAGCAAAGATGAGATTGCACGTCATCAGGATTTTATGGCCGGAATTAAGGACCCACTCTGGGCCAGATGAGGCCGCGCATCGGGATCGTGGGCGCGGTTGGTGAACAACAAAGAAGGAGGCCGAGCGACGATGGATATTCGGGTTTCGGGACACCAGGTAGAAACTGGCGCTGCGTTACAGGAGCACGCTGCTGATCGTTTGGAAGGCATTGTCGAAAAGTACTTCGACCGTGCGCTGACCTCGCACGTAACCTTTGGAAAAGGTGGGGCAGGCGCTTTCACATGCGATATTGTGACTCATGTGATGCATGGTTTGATCCTGAAAGCGCAAGGCAGCGCGCATGATGCGCATGTCGCTCTGGATGATGCTGCTGGCAAGATCGAGAAACAGCTGCGGCGATACAAGCGCCGCTTGAAAGATCATCATGAACAGGCGCAGCATGCACGCGCTGAAGAAGAAGCGGCCTATACAATTTTCGCTGCGGATGAAGAGGCAGAAGAGGTGGTTGTCGATGCTCCACCGGTTATCGCTGAGACCAGTGTAGATGTGCCGACTAGCAGTGTGGCTGATGCGGTTATGATGCTCGACTTGCGCGACACTCCGGCGCTATTCTTCAAAAATGCTGGAACTGACAGGCATAATATGGTTTATCGCCGCGCAGACGGATCAATCGGGTGGGTTGAGCCGAAATAGGGCCGATAAGCGCGCTGTTTTCGCCATAATGAAGCGGTAACAGGAATGCCCAGCTCATAGACTTCGACGGGTTGTCGCGCTCCTCGCTCGCGGCATCTCACGATTTGTGTGAGCGCATACAGTTCGAAATGGGATCCCGAGTTCACAATGAACGTCAATTTCAAAATGCTGCCCGAGGCGGTCTCTCTTGCCGATCTCGAGACGAAGCAGCAGGTTCTTGCCCGACTTTCTGAAGTTTTCGCAGAGGTTTATGGCCTTGATCAGGCGCTCATCCTTGAAGGGCTTGAGCAAAGAGAAGCGCTTGGAAGCACCGGTTTTGGTCGGGGTGTAGCTATTCCACATTGTCGCAGCGACAGAGTTCAGCGCCCGACTGGTGTTTTGCTCAAACTTGAGCAGCCGGTGGATTTTTCGGCTGCCGACGCGATGCCGGTTTCGCTGATTTTCGGACTTGTGTCTCCGGAAAATGCAGGCGCGACTCACTTGCATGCTCTTGCCGCGATTTCCCGCCCAACTCGCGATGAGTCGATGCTGCAAATGCTGTTTGATGCTCCCGATAGCGACGCGCTATACTCTGTGCTGACCAATCAGTTCCTGCGTGATGCCGCCTGACAACCAGCAAGCTGAGGCCGGACCCGCAAACACCGCCGGAGCCGAATTGCACTATCGTGCGCTTGAACGTTTGTACGCTTCAGCACCTATCAACGGAAAATTTGCATCTCGGCTCGTGATACCGGCCGAGGGGCGATCGCAATTGACTTTCACGATTGACGAGAGTGTGTTTCACGCAGCGGGTGCTGCTCACGGAACAGTCTATTTCAAGATGCTCGACGATGCGGCTTTTTATGCTGCGAATACGCTGGCGACAGACCGGTTTCTTTTGACCACCAGTTTCAACCTGCATTTCACCAAGCCGGTGCGCGTGGGCGAAGTTATCGCAGAGGGACGATGGGTGAGTGGCAGGCGGAGGGTGTTTGTGGCTGAATCACGCCTGATTGATGCCGAAGGCGATGAAATCGGGCGCGGCACAGGCACATTCATGCGGTCCCGGATCGCCCTATCCAGCCTGGAAGGCTACACATCAGGCGATGGCGACTGAGATGGCAGCGCGCTTGCCTGCGCACCTTGAAGTGGGTGCACTGATCCGGCTGGCCGAATCGCAAGGAGGCAACGGCATGGTGCTGGCAAAAGGTGAGCGCGACGCCGGTACAATCCTGCTGGTAATCATGTGTCGCGGCGAGAATGCTGAACTATTCGAAAGGATGCCGCAGCTTGATGGATCGCGTTGTTTCGTGCGTGCGAGAATTCAAGATCCTGAAAAACCTTATGAATTCTCCGAGTACCTTGTTCGAAGGCATCGTCAGGACCCTGATATCTGGATCCTGGAGGTAGATATCGACGCGAAGGAACGGTTCATCGCGGATTTGCCGGAATAAGTTGACTTGGTTTCATTTGTGACTATTTGCCCCGCCAGCTTCCAATTGCGGAGGCTGGCGAGTGCGACACTACGGTCGATTTGCTGGCACGCAGACGGGGGGCAGCCGGCAGGCTTTATTGAACCACCTCTTCAACCCCGCGTTAAACGCACCTGGTTTGCGCCTGCGACGGAGCTCGCTCACCGCATAGAATGATGAGATAATGAGTCGTAAGACTTATTCCTTGAGTGCTGTCGCTGTTGCGGCGATGGCTGGTTTGAGCTTCTCGAGCGCTGACGGCGCTGGTGCTTTTGCGCAAGAAATCGAGTCTGACGATTCGGCGCCACAAATCCTTGCTGATTCTGAAGCTCAAGCCGAGGCAATTGAAATTGTCCCGGAGCAAACAGTGTTTGTTTCAGAAGAAGTGGTTCAGCCGGTCCCTGAAGCTGCCGAAGAACCAGAGCTGACCAGTGTTTCTTCCCTTCGCGAGCTGGTCGCATCCGTGAATCCTCCAGCTGAGCTCAGCGAGCAAATGCGCTGCCTTGCAGGAGCGATCTACTTCGAATCTCGCGGCGAACCGCTTGCCGGTCAGCTTGCCGTTGCCAATGTGGTCATCAATCGATCAGAAGATAGACGCTTTCCCGCAAGCTATTGCGGCGTAGTTTACCAGCGCGCCCAATTCTCGTTCGTGAAGAACGGCCGGATGCCGAATATCCGGACAGGCTCAGCGGCATGGAAACGGGCGAAGGCCATAGCGCGCATCGCACATGATGGATTGTGGGAATCTGAAGCGGGCGATGCCGTCTATTTCCACGCGAAGTACGTTCGCCCAAAATGGAGCTATCGCAAGACGCGCACGGCGCAGATCGATACGCACATTTTCTACAGATGATTCTCTAGGCCGGCGCGGCGGCAAACCCCCAGATATCAGTCGGACAAAAGTGCCCAAACGGGTGCGTGATCGCTCGCTTTCTCACGGCCTCGGTGTTCGCGATCTACCCCAACGGCCTCAAGACGGTCAGCAAGTTCCGGTGAAAGCAGGATATGGTCGATCCGAAAGCCGTGATCACGTTGCCATGCGCCGGCCTGATAATCCCAATAGGTCCACACGCCTCCGCGTGGGTTTAGTGTCCGCATCGCATCGGTCCATCCATCCGCGAGTAAGCGCCCATAAGCTGCACGTGATTCCGGCTGCATAAGAGCATCGGAAGCCATGGCTTTAACCGAGAAAGTATCATCGTCTTCCGGGATGACGTTGTAGTCACCAAGAATCGCTGCCGGTACTTCTTCAGCCCAGATGTCTGCCATACGAGCTCGGAGCTTCTCCATCCACGCCAGCTTATAGTCGAATTTTGGGCCTGGATGCGGATTGCCATTGGGCAGGTAAATACAGATGATGCGCGTCGGCTCACTGCCATTCTTTCGGATATCGACCTCAAGATAGCGTGCCTGCTCGCCCTCTCCTTCCTTCGGGCCATCAATTCCCAGCCCACGCTGGACTTCATGCGGCGCTTCATAACCGGCTTCTTTGTCCGTCAGGATTGCAACGCCATTGAAGGCTTTCTGCCCATGCGTGAGAACATGATAACCGAGCTCTTCAAGCTCACCTTTGGGAAAGCCCTCGTCCTGTGACTTGATTTCTTGCAGACAGGCCACTGATGGGCGCGTCTCAGAAAGCCATTCCTTGAGCCGCAGCAGCCGCGCCTTCACGCCGTTGATGTTGAATGTGGCAATTTTCATGGACCGCTTACTGCCTGAAGTGGGGTAGCAGGTCTAACTCAAATCCCGAAACTTGAGCCGCAGCCACAACCCGCCGCTGCATTCGGGTTCTCAACTCGAAATGCCGCTCCGCCCAGCGACTCGACAAAGTCGACAACACTTCCGCCAACCAGGTCGATGCTGATTGGATCGACCACCAGCTTCACACCATCAGTTTCGGTTACGCTGTCTTCGCCGTCGGTGGAATCCGCCAGATCGAATTTGTACTGGAAGCCCGAACAGCCGCCCCCTTCTACTGAAAGGCGCAAGATTGCTGGCTTAGTCTGCTTCTCAGCAATCAGGGCGACACGCTTCGCGGCAGCGGGCGTTAGGGTGAGGGTTACAGCCATGTGCTGTACTTAGGGTCTGAGGTCACGTTCCTCAAGCCGTCTGGATGTAGCTGCGTAGCGCTTCCGCTTCGTGTTCGACTTCGTCAATCTTGCTCTTCACAAGATCACCGATTGAAATGAACGCAACCAGTTCACCATTGTCTACGACCGGAAAATGCCGAAATCGGCGCCGCGTCATCAAGGCAAGCGCATCATCGATTTTCGTACTGGGCTCCACGGTGACAGCTGGGGAGGTCATGATCGCCTCAACCGGCTGGTCAAGGCAAGCACCGCCCGTTTCCGCCAGTCGATAGATCACATCCCGTTCGGAAACGATCCCGGCAATCTTTCCATCGCGAAGAACCGGCAAAGCGCCAATACGCTTTCCCGCGAGCGATTGAACGGCTTGCGAAACCGGAGTCGAGACGTCGCAGGCAATCACATCCGATGGGTCGCGTTCTGTGATAATTTTCGCAATTGTCATGGTTCGACTCCCTTTTCGAACGCTGAAAATGCCATTTTTGCATCGAAAAAGCGAATCTGTTGCGTCCGGCGCGGAGCAAGTCGCTAAGCCGTTGCAAAGGATCGCGGTGGGGCGCATGGAGAGCGCATGGTCAACAAATCCCCTCTCGATGACCCCGAAAACGCTGCCTACGCTTGGGCGCGCTATCGCCAGATCATGAAGATGCTGCTGGCGTTGACAATCGCCACGGTGCTGATCGCTGTTGGCCTGCTCTACGCCTTCAACGGTTTGGTTTCTGTGCACTTCTACATCGCAGTTGCGCTTGGGATCAGCTTCACGATGCTTCTCGGCGGAGGGCTGATGGGCCTCGCGTTTCTTTCGAATGGGACAGGGCATGACGAATCAGTCGATAACCGTCTGCCCAGCCGCGATGAATTGTGGTCGAAACCTGAAGACGACTGACGTGGAAGTGCGAAACTAAAGCGGCTTCAATCGAAACTCTTCGACTGGCACGCCGCCAATCAGGTGCTCTTCGATGATGCGTTCAAGCGCTTCCGGATGGCATGAGTGATACCAAACACCATCGGGCCAAACGACCGCAACCGGACCAGCCGCGCAGATCTGCAGGCAATCCGCCTTGGATCTCTGTATTCCCCCTCCTGCTCCTCGCGGGTGGTCTGTGGTGCGCTTTGGCCCGATCAACCCGCGCTCTTTCAATCGGTCTTTCAGGAACTGCCACGCAATCTCTCCGTCGGCGCGAGAGCAGCACTTCTGTTTTTCTGAAACGGCGCAAAGGAAGATCTGGCGCTCGATCGAGCTCCCTGTCTGGGTAGACCCATACTTCTTTGCCAGCGCTGTTTGGGCAGCGAGCACACTTTGATCGGTCATGGAGTTTCGGCTTCTTTCAGATGGCGCGCGAGCCAATCGAAAACGGTGTTGTGCCACTGGAGTGAATTCTTTGGGCCAAGCACCCAGTGGTTCTCATCCGGAAACACCAGGAGCTGCGACGGGATCCCGCGTTCCTGTAGCGCTGTGAAACTTTGGAGGCCCTGCGAGTAAGGCACTCGAAAGTCCTTCTCGCCAGTGATCACCAGCATCGGCGTCTTCCATTTGTCGACATGATTGACCGGGTTCCAGCGTTCATACGTTTCACGCGCTTCGGTATACGAACCGCCGAAATCCCAGCGAGGGAACCACAGCTCCTCGGTTGAGAAATAGAAGCTCCGCATGTCGAACAGCCCATCATGTTGCACGAGACAATCGAACCGGTCTGGCCAGTTTCCAGCAATCCAGTTGACCATGTATCCGCCATAACTGGCGCCCATTGCGCAGGCGCGTTCACCGTCGATTTGCGGATCCAGCTGGAGCGCGGCCTCGAGGCCCTTCTGCAAATCGACTAGCGGCTTACCACCCCAATCGCGATTGATCGCATCCATAAATGCCTGACCGTATCCAGCGCTTCCGTGGAAATCGACCGAGATGACAGCATAGCCCTGGCTGGCGAGAACGCGGGGGTTCCAGCGTGACGACCAACGATCCGCGAAGGAACCTTGCGGGCCGCCGTGAATGTAAAGAATCGCCGGTATCGGACCTTCCTGCTTTTCAAGCCGAGTGATCTGTCCCCAGACGGTGTCGCCTTCAGCCCCGGCAAAGCTGAAGCGTTTTGTCACAGTCGTAGCCATCGCTCCCATGCGACTGGTCGCTATGTCGGTTAGCGGCCGCGCCTGCTTCAGATTCGTGGAATGGTATAACTCACTGGGCGCTCCGATAGAGTCGCGCGTGAACAGCAGTCGGTTACCGGGAAGGGTGGCCAAATTGCCGATATGGGCTTCATTCCCAGCCATCAAGTCGAGTTTTGTGATCTTGCCAGTGCGGGGGTCGATTTGAAACACCGGCGTGTCGAGCACGCTGGCGGCTGTCGCGAGGAGGTATCGCCCGTCACTGGTCCAGTTCAGACTCCCAAACGATAGGTCGACATCTTGTGTCAGAGCACGTGTCTCTCCACTGGCAATGTCACGCAACTGCACCACAAGCCGATCAGACTCATAACCTGGCCGCTCCATCGCCAGATACGCAAGATACTTGCCATCGGGTGATGGGACTGGCGCGGTGTCTACTGCTTTGTTCGCAACGGTAAGCTCTGTTGGCGATGAACCCGAAAGATCGCTCCAGTAAATGTCGAGGTCAGTTGAAGTTGGTTCGGTTTGTCCCGCCTTGCGAGCGACGAAGTACAAACCCGATCCATCCGGAGCCCAAGCAATGTCTCCCCTTCCCCCGAATGGTTTGGTCGGAGTGTTGCCAGTGATCCCTGATTTCGGATCAATGCCATCAACAGGCGTGCCATCGCCGGATATCTTTCCATCGACAAGGCTAAAGGCGAACACACGGTTGTAGGTTCCTGGTGTCGACCATTGATCCCAATGGCGAAAGAAGCCGCCATCGCCTTCATAAAGCCGTCCGTTACCGGGGCCGGGTAGGTGCGCTGTACCATCCTCTTCGCAACCAAGCTTCGGGCAATCGCGGGAAGTAGATGCCCACAACGCAATCTTGTCTTTGCTTGGAGCGACACTGAATCCGGCGATGTCTGTATCCGGAATATCAGCAACCACCATCGGACCGGTGACGCTGCCATTTCCCTCTAACGCGACCCTCCAAACGCGTGCACGATCGTCTGCGTTGTCGTCTAAGTGGTCGTAACTCAGGAAATAGAGGTAGTTGTCTGCACCGAATGCCAGCGAATACGCATCAATTCCAAGGTCGAGCGCAATTGGACGTGCGCCCGGCTGGACCAAATCGAGCAGATAGTGCTTCGACACACGCTCGTAAGTCTCAGGATCTGTTTCTGTGACCGAGTAAACCGCGTATCGACCATATGGCGTTACGGTCGGAGCACCGAGCCGAGGCATGGTAATCAGATCTTTGGCTGACATCGGTTCAGCCACATCACTCCCAATGTCGGCAGCGGCAGTTGCGCTGTGATCATCGGCGGCAAGCGGTGCTGAAATCAGCGAAGCGCTGAACAGGGCAGCGGCGACAAAAGTTTCTCTCTTCATGAGAATGCGGAGTAGCCTCAGAGCGGTCGGACCGCCAGCAAAACCGCAGCCAATAAAGGGTCCGGAATTCTTCCGGCCTTAGTCTTTCTTTCCAGCGATCCGCGCAATTTCAGCCTGGACCAGCTTTTCAACCATGCCTGGCAAGTTTTTGTCTAGCCATTCAGCCAGCATAGGGCGGAGCAATTCGCGTGTCAGGCCTTCCAGCGAAGTTTCGCCCGACCGCACGATCTGTGGCTTGGCCCCCGGTTCGGACAGCATGGCAAGAGCTGCCAAGTTTTCCTGCATGGCACCGCGAACTTCTGCGGCGATCAGCGGTTCCTCTTCACTAACCGGATCGCTTTCAACCCACGCTTCACTGGCTTCAGCTTCGTATTGCATGTCAGAGAGGTCGAGGATCTCTTCGTCCTCTTCAGCAATATCCGCCTTTGGCTGGTCAGCCTTGGCTGCCATCGCGCGATCCGCTGCGCTATCGGCATCAGCCTGTCGCCGCCGCCGCGCTTCCAATGCGTCATCACGATTGTCGCGTGCGATCACCTTCTTGATCGACTCGAGAATCTCTTCGACCGATGCTTCGCTGTCCTGCGCCATAAATGCTTCCGAACTCTTTGACCCGAATCAGCCGGTTAGATGGTTAATCATCAACCGACAATGTTGGACCAATTGTTGCGTCAGGGGCAGGAATGTCAACGGTTCTGGTCGAATTCGGAGCAGGTGTGGGATCGCGGTCCCAGTCCCACAAACGCCGCCGGACGCGATCATAATTGACCTGCGGATCGTAAAGCGGCCCCCCAGTATCGAGATTGAGGTCGCGGGCTTCGGCACGACCCATAGCTGCGAGTAGAGTGAAACCAGCGACGTAGGCATTGCGCCGTGCTGTCACGAGGTCCGCTCGCGCCTGCAACAATTCCTGCTCAGCGTTGAGCACGTCAAGGATCGTACGGTTGCCGATGGAATTCTCGGCGCGGACACCCTCAAGACTAACTTCTGCCGCTTCAACCGCAGTCTTTGAGCTCTCAATAACAGCGTTCGCCGCCTTCCAGCTGGCATAGGCAGAACGGGTTTGCTGTATGATGTTGCGCTCTGTCGCGATCACTTGCTCCATGGCAGCGGTCTCGCGTGCGCCGGCCTGGCGCTGCCGTGCAGCGGGTCCGCCGCCCTGAAACAAAGGCAGTGTGACTCGCAGGCCGATATTGGCCGTTGTTTCGCTCTGGTTGAATTCAGCGGCGATCGGCCCACCCAGCGTCCCAAAGAAATCGCTGTAGTCAGCGTTGGCGAAGGCGCTAACAGTTGGCATTCGGCCAGATCCTGCAGCCTTCGTATCGAATCCTGCAGCTTCGGCTCGTTCCTTGGCCGCTATAAGATCAGGATTGTTCTCAAGTGCGCTCAGTACGGCAAGATCAACCGCATCAGGGAGCCCAGGCAAAGGTGGTGGCGCTTCAAGATTCAAAGGTGCCTTACCGACAAGCTGAATGTATGTCTCGCGTGCGGAGATCAAATTGCCATAAGCACTTTGCAGGCTACCTTGGGCAACGGCGAGCCGTGATTGCGATTGCGCAACATCCGTGCGTGTCAAATCGCCGATCTCGAATCGATCACTGGTCGCTTCAAGGTTGACCCGCAGAACCTCGACCTGATTTTCCGCCAGTGAGGCCAATGCCTCCGTGCGAAGGACATCCATATAAGCGGCCACTGTCTGACTGAAAATCGAGCTTTCAGTTCCTCGCAGATCTGCCTGACCTGCAGAAACTCGTTCTTTCGCGGCCCGAATGGTGTTTTTGATGCCGCCACCCTGATAGATCGGCACTTGCAACTGTGCGTTCACACCCAGATTGCGCTGCGGGGCGGTAAACTGGTTGGCTGATTGGCGGACGAATTCAATATGTGTCGCCGTAACCGTCACATTGGGTTCGGCGTTTGCGCGATTGATCGGCACATCTTCGTCAGTGGCGCGCTGGTTGGCGCGAGCGCCTTCCAGCGTGGGATTGGTTTTGTATGCGCTGGCAAGAGCTTCTCTCAACGTGTCTGCGTGAGCGGGGCTACACAATGCCATCGCGGACATTGCTGCGCCGAGCGCAAGCGCACGCTGGTGAGCCTTCACGCTCAAGAGAAAGACCAACTTTTGGGCTTGTCGAAGGCATGAAGTACAGGGATTCCAATATCCTCCACCGATAGAAGTGCAACTCTGCCCATTACCTTGCGACCGGCTGCAAGGCGAGTCACTTGTCGCAATACTAAGCCTGATACCACCCGACCGTCTTCTTCTACCGACTTTGATAGGCTTTCAGGCAACTGTTCGATTGCACCATCTATAATAACCAAGGAGTAGGTTTTACTAGCCTCGGCAAGCGATTCGCTGGCGGCTTCTGTGGTGCTGACCGCATGAACACTGGCAACTAATGGCTTGACCAAGTCCGTGAGGTAGCTTGTGCCACCCTCGACAATGAGCACGCTATCGGTCGGCATCGGAGCCGCTTCGAGCAGCAGCTTTCCGTAGAATAGTGGCGAGGCGAGATGCCCACCATCGGAAAGGCTGATGGCGCGATCGATATAGGCCAGCGACGATTTATCGGCAGGCAGATAGTCTTCGCGCGGAACAGCAAGCATGCGGCTGAGGACGAATTCTTCGTTCACACCACTTGTCCGCAACTGGCTGTCGATCATGGCCCTGCGAGCGGCAGAAGTGTCAAAAGATGCGGCGATATTGGTCATTTGTACTCCGATCGACTGTATTATCCGTATAACACAGCCCGTCAACCCTTCCTATACATCGCAGCCTTTACTTCCAAGGGCTTTGACGTGTCCGATCTGCGCTGCTTATGGGAGCCAGCAATCGACCGGGACAAGGATAGCTTCGATGAGTGACATTCAAGGCAGTACGCAAAACGACGGGCAGATTTTTGGAGCGACAGGAGCTGTTCGGGTCGAGTCTGATTCGCTGGGTGATGTGGCCGTCCCTGTTGATGCGCATTGGGGCGCACAGACTCAGCGTAGCCTTGCCAACTTCGCGATTGGCACAGAGACGATGCCTGCTCCGCTGGTGAAAGCGCTCGGCATTCAGAAGCAATCGGCAGCCAAAGCGAATATGGAATTGGGTGTCCTCGACGCAAAGCTGGGAAACGCGATTGTTGCCGCAGCCGCCGAAGTGGTTGATGGCACGTTGGCGAGCCAGTTTCCCTTAAGTGTCTGGCAGACTGGTTCCGGCACGCAATCGAACATGAACGCCAATGAAGTTATTGCCAGCCGCGCGAATCAGATCCTCACTGGACGACATGGGGGTAAAGACCCCGTTCACCCGAATGATCATTGCAACATGGGGCAAAGCTCCAACGATACTTTTCCCACTGCGATGCATATTGCCGCTGCATGTGAGACTGTTGAACAACTGATTCCGTCACTCGGTCACCTGCATGGTGCATTGGATACCAAAGCTGAAGCGTTTGCCGATATCGTCAAGATTGGTCGCACGCACTTGCAGGATGCGACGCCGCTAACACTCGGTCAGGAATTTTCGGGTTACGCAAAGCAAGTGGAATACGGAATCGCGAGGCTGCAGAACGCGTTGCCACGTGTTCTTGAGCTTGCCCAGGGCGGCACAGCAGTCGGCACGGGTATCAACTCAAAAGTTGGTTTCGCAGAGAAGTTTGCCGCGCAAGTTGCAGCAGCCACAGGACAGAAATTCGTTACGGCGGCCAATAAGTTTGAAGCGCTTGCCGCTCACGATGCCTTGGTCGAACTTTCAGGCGCTCTCAATTCCGTAGCGGTCAGCCTTATGAAGATCGCAAATGATATTCGATTGCTGGGTTCCGGACCACGCAGTGGCCTCGGTGAGATCGCGCTGCCAGCCAACGAACCGGGATCGTCAATCATGCCGGGCAAGGTCAATCCGACACAATGCGAGGCGCTCACTATGGTGTGCGCACAGGTGATGGGGAACCACACCACAGTCAGCATAGCCGGTTCGAATGGTCATCTGGAGCTGAACGTATTCAAGCCGGTGATGATCTACGGTGTCCTGCAATCGATCCGATTGCTCTCAGATTCGGCACGCAGCTTCACTGACAATTGCGTTGTCGGAATTGAAGCGAACACCGATCGCATCGACAAGCTGATGAACGAAAGCCTGATGCTGGTGACTGCGCTCAATCCCCATATCGGATATGATAACGCAGCGAAAATCGCGAAGAAGGCGCATGCTGACGGCACAACTCTCAAAGAGGCGGGGCTTGAGCTTGGCTTGCTCACTGAAGAGCAGTTTTCCGAATGGATCGTGCCGCGCGACATGATAAAACCAAGGGACTGATGTCCGGTTTGACCATCAACTATCGGCTTATCATTCGACCAAAGTGCGACTCAGGCCGATAATTCGACGGGCGTTGACTTGGCGCGTGTGCTGGCAAAGGTCTAATGATCGTTGTGTCCATGGGTAAGGCTCAACTCACTGAAACGCAGCCAAGCGTTCCGCTGCAGGCCGTCGTAATCTCGGCGGTTGGCCTGTGGTCTGTCTACTTCGTGTTGATCACAGCCCGCGGTTTTCTTGTCGGGATGGACTTTGACTTCGATCTCCTGTGGCGGCGTGGAACTGTCTGCGCTGTCGGTGTTCTCGTTACCCTGGTTTTGTGGTTCATTTTGCGGCTGTTCGAAGCGCGCAAGAAATGGATCATGATGGCCGTTGCGCTGGTTGCTGCCCTCCCGGGCGCGGTGCTGGTGGCTCAAGTCAACCAGATGCTCTTTGCTCCTATTCAGGAGAGGATGGAGAAAAAGTTCGCGAAAGAGCGCGGGATAAAGCTGCGCCGCGATGAAGCTGGCAATCTGTTTGCCGAGATACCGCAAGCCCCAGCAGGCAGTATTGAGGGGCGCGATGTCCCTCCCATCACTGTGACCTTGCAGGACGCCGACGATAAGGGCGAAAAATGGCTGCCAATCGTCGATGCCGCGCTGAGCCGCTATTACATTCTGTTGACCTGGGCGTCTTTATTCATCGCTCTCTCCGCGATTGCTCAGGCAAGGGTTGCCGAAAGGCGCGAAGAGAAATTCCGCTCTGCTGCAAAAGCCGCGGAATTGAGATCTTTGCGCTATCAGGTGAATCCACACTTCCTGTTCAATACTCTCAACTCCTTGTCAGCTCTGGTGATGACCGGAAAAGCGGAGCGGGCAGAGAAGATGATCCAGACTATAAGTCGCTTCTATCGTCACAGTCTGGCGGATGAGCCCACTTCGGATGTTCCGCTAAAGGACGAGTTCGATCTGCAACAACTGTATCTCAATATTGAGGCTGTGCGTTTTCCTGATCGGCTGACCTGCAACTTCGATCTTCCAGCCGATCTGGCAGACGCACGGGTGCCGGGAATGATCCTGCAGCCACTGGTAGAAAATTCGGTCAAATACGCCGTGTCGGCTGTCGCCCGCGAGATCACAATCAACGTGGTCGCCCGCGAAGAGTTTGATCGGCTCGTTCTCACGGTAAGCGATGACGGGCCTGGCATTCCGGATGGTGTGGGCCACGGCTTCGGGATTGGGCTAGCCAATGTCCGTGATCGACTAGAGGCGCGATTCGGCCCTGATATTGGGCTAACGTCTGGCCCAGTCCCCGGCGGATACCTTACTGAAATCAGGATTCCTCTGACTCGCCATGGCTGAAAGCGAAAACGAACCCGCTGCCTTGCGGACCTTGATCGTTGATGACGAACCGCTCGCCGTAGAGCGCATCCAGGTCATTTGCGCCGAAATCGGGGCGATCAATGTAGTCGGAACGGCCAGTGATGGCGCCGCGGCCTTGCGTCTTGTTGATGCGCTGACGCCTGATCTCATGCTGCTCGACATGACTATGCCGGAAATGGACGGGCTGGGCGTTGCCCGAGAGCTCGCCGAGCAAGACAATCCACCTGCGGTCATCTTCGTAACAGCACACGATCATTTCGCCGTTGAAGCATTCGACCTTGAAGCGATTGACTATGTGCTCAAACCGGTTGCAGCGGACCGTCTTGAACGCGCAATAGAGCGTGCAATTGCGAGGCGCGGCGCTCGCAAAGATAAGTCTAGTCAGTGGCTTGACGAATTGTGGGTGCCTCATCGCTCCGAATTGCTGCGGATTGCCGTTAGCGAAGTGCACCGTATTGATGCCGAACGAGATTATGTTCGTTTGCACGTAGGACAGGACGAACCGGCCCGTTCATACCTTTTGCTGCAGACGATTGCAGGGCTTGAAGCGCGGCTCGATCCCGAAGAGTTTATACGCATCCACCGCTCCACTATCCTGAGGCGGGACAATATTCGCGGCCTTCGCCATGACGGTTTGGGTGTGTGGTCGGCCGAATTGGAGAATGGCGACGCTCTGCGTATCGGCCGGACATATCTTTCGAAAGTGAAAGCGATGGCCGGGCGCTAATTGCGCATGACCAAAATGGAATTTCTCCGCTCGCTCCAACCCGATCGTTCATAAAAGTGCGGCCCGGACCCCGGGACTGGTTGGGTCCGAGCCGCGATGTCTGCACCGGGGGTGCAACTGAAACGGCTTACCCGCCGAGTCTTTGATCCTCGATGGCGCTGGCTACCTGCTTCTTGGCGCTGGCGCGTGCTTTCGCATAGCATTTGCGCGCTTCGCTTGATTTCAGGCGCGTCCCAGTGCGGATCCCATCGATCTGACACAGCGAGCGCGCTGCTGAATCGATCCGCGCATCCAGCGCTTCCTGTCCTTCAGGCGTTGCGAGATTTAGGCCGGCGAAGCTCACGGAAGTGCTTGGCGCTTTTTCCTGACTTGCGAATGCGGGGGTGGCAACCAAACTGAAAGCAGCGGCAGCAAGGGCAATAGTTTTCATAGGACTTTCTCCTCCAGGGTCAGGCGGTTGCGTTCGATAGGGGGATCGAACCGGGGGACTAACAAACCGACCTGCCGAAAGAGTGTTTAGGCCAAGGCGAGATCGCGATCATGCGCTGGTCGATTGTGGGGCCAGTCACTTCGACTGGCGCAGCACGGCACTGACCGGCGCTCTACAATCCCCGACAAATGGACAATTCCAACCGACGGGCGATTACGCCATAACGTCACGTATGAATCCCGCCGTCGCCTTCATCCTGTTGCTGGGCATTGGCAATTTTGCCTTGCACAGGGCTGTGCTTGAGAGCGGGCATCCAATGATCGGCAATATGCCGGGATTTGTTCAAACACTTGGCGGGCGTTTGTCGTTGATAGCCGAATTTCTCGTTTTGCTCGCCGCTGCTCTTCTGGCGGCGAATGGATGGCCGATGCTTGTCTGGGCCTATCTGGGCTATACTGCCTTGAACAGTTTTGCGGCCTGGTTGATTTTGACGGACCGGATTTGAAAGGCTCAGCCCAACACTTCAATCGTTTTTCGTTGCGATCGGCTAGTGATTGGTCTCTTTGATTGCTCTTATGACAACCCGTGTTTTCCATATCAGCGATGTACATTTTGGCGTTGAAGATCGCGACGCGCTATCCAAAGTCGCTGATGCCGTTGCTTCGGAGCGCCCGGATGCCGTGATTTGTACCGGCGATCTGACGCAGCGCGCCAAACACAGCGAGTACGCCGCCGCCGCCGATTGGTTCAGGCAGTTAGGCGTTCCGGTTTGGCTCGATCCAGGCAATCACGATATGCCGTATTACAGCCCGATCGAACGTTTCACGGATCCATATCGACGGTATCGCCGCCTCAAAGAGCAAGTCGCTTGCGACTTCGCTTCGAAAGACGTTGTGTTTGTGCCGTTGAAGACGACCGTGAGGGCGCAGCGTCGCTTCCCGTGGTCGGACGGGGTCGTGACCCGCAAAGCCCTAGCCGAAACTCTGATTAGACTTTCGGAACTGCGTGATGATCCACGCACGATAATTGTCACGGCTCACCACCCGTTACTCGGCCCTCAGGATTCGAGATCAAATCCCACAATTGGTGGAGACCGCGCATTCGCAGCAATCGCAGCTGCCGGCGCCAGTGTGGTCATTTCCGGACATGTTCACCGACCGTTTGATGAAGTGCGTGAGCGCGGCGAGCATAGCGCAAGAACAATTGGCGCAGGGACTCTCTCGACCAGGCTGCGCCACGGAGAACCAGCGTCCTATCAGGTCCTGACTTTCGACGGCGATGGGGGCGTTGAGGTTGAGCTTCGTCGCTTTGGACAAAAACCCCAGGATTTCTCCCGACCTTCAGCTTAACCCTTTTTATCGTATCGTCGGTAACGATTTGTTGGCCACATTCGTTTAGGCGCCGTGCTGCATAACAGTGTGAGCGGTCGCAAATATCGTATTTGGGTGTGCAACCTTCTGGTGAAGGCGCGAATAGACATGGTTAGAGCAATTCTTTTTGGCGCAATCCTGACGTGGTGCATTGCACTGGTCGTGGGTTCGCAGGGGTCCAACGGTGGTGCGCTGGCAGTCCATTCGATGGATGTGATCGACTATAAGATCTATTGGTCGTGGCCTATGTTCCTGGCAGGAACGGGCCTGTCTTGGGGCATTCTGCTCCTGCAGAAGTAGAGGTCTCAGGCCTCCCAAGACGAAATCCGGCAACAAAAAGGGGCGGCTCCAACGCTGGAGCCGCCCCTTTTTTTGACCGAGATACTCGGTCTGTCCGAATCAACGCTTCGAGAACTGGAAGCTACGACGTGCCTTGGCGCGGCCGTACTTCTTACGCTCAACCACACGGCTATCACGGGTGAGGAAACCAGCGGATTTGACCGTCGCGCGCAGTTCGGGCTCATATTTGGTCAGCGCCTGGCTGATACCGTGCTTGACCGCGCCGGCTTGACCAGAAAGTCCGCCACCGCGAACCGTTGCGACGACATCATATTGACCGGCACGATCGGTGATGGCGAACGGCTGGTTGATGATGAGACGCAATGTTGGACGTGCGAAATACACTTCCTGATCCCTACCATTGACGGTGACTTTGCCAGAACCCGGCTTGACCCATACGCGGGCAACCGCATCCTTGCGTCGACCAGTGGCGTAAGCACGACCCTGTCCATCCAGTTCCTGCTCACGCAGTGGCATGGTCGGGTTCGCAGCATTGGTCTCAGCGATTTCAGCCGGGTCCGCAGCAGGCGCATCGCCAGCGATTTCCTTGAGATCAGAAAGATCAGAAACGGTGTTGTTTTCGTCAGCCATTATGCGGTGACCTTATTCTTGCGATTCATGGAAGCAACGTCGAGCACGGCAGGAGCTTGCCCATCATGCGGATGCTCGGTGCCGTTGTAGAGGTGAAGAGCCCTCATCTGCTGGCGACCCAGTGGTCCACGCGGGATCATGCGCTCAACAGCTTTTTCGAGCACACGCTCCGGGAAACGACCTTCGAGCACTTTCGCTGGTGTGGTTTCCTTGATGCCGCCGGGGTGGCCGGTGTGCTTGTAATAGATTTTCTTCGTCGACTTATTGCCAGTGAATTTCACTTTGTCGGCATTGATCACGATAACGTGATCGCCACAATCGACATGCGGCGTGTAGCTTGGCTTGTGCTTGCCGCGCAGGATATTGGCGACGATCGATGCAAGACGGCCTACAACGAGACCTTCGGCATCGATAATGTGCCATTTCTTTTCGACCTCGGCCGGTTTGATAGACCGGGTCTGCTTGCTGATAGCCTTCATGGCTGAATCCTTGACCAGAATGGTTGGTTGAAACCACGAATGCGAAGCGAAGGCTCCCAAGCGTGGAAAGTGGCGCGCATTTGTGACTGAAAGCTGGGAAAGTCAAGCAAAACCGGGCGTCTCACGAGAGGTAAAATAATACCGTAGCTCTGTGAGTGCGCCTGACGGATCAAGTTTCGGACATTGACCACACCTCGCGCGAGCGTCGCTCACTTTCGCCAATTCTTGTGGTAACCCGCCTGATCGCCAGTTCAAGCCAACCGTGATCCTCAGATTTGCGCGCTTCGTAG
>JBCBHD010000005.1:0-27728 GCA_038526115.1 Pseudomonadota bacterium
CGCCCGTTCCGCTACGGCGGTAATCGTGAGCAATGGATTGACACCTACAGCACCAGGTAGTGTGGCCCCATCGCACACGTACAGCCCTGGGTGCACGTCACATCCAGATGTGCCTGAAAAGACACGGCAGGTGTCGTCGACGACGCCCGTCGTCGCATCATCTCCCATGCCGCATCCGCCGATTGGATGGACCGTTATCAGTTTCTGTCCCATGGTTTCTGACCACAGCGGATCAGAGAAATACTGGGCTTCAATTGCCTCGGCCGCTTCGCGCATTTTTTCATCATCGCGGCGGAAGGTTTCTTGTCTGCCTGCATTCGACCATTGGATGGTGATGCGATCATCTTTGAGCGCGAGGTTGCCCGCGGTATCGTCAACGCTCATCACCAGATAGGTCAGAGTTCGCGCCATGGGGCCTTTGTAAGCCCATTCAGCGATACTACCGGGATCGGTCTGTACCGCCTCACCCATGGCTTTTGCGTCGAGCAAGCGCGGTTTGACCTGATCGAACCCGAAACGGGTGAAGCCGTCCGCTAGCGCTTCACCAAAGAAGAATGCCGGACCAAGCGCACCAGCCAAGATCCCTGGAGCAACGCCTTCTTCGATCACCAATCCATGGGTCGGATCCTCGGCATCTCGCATATCGATGACGCCGGTTATGCAGGGGCCTGGATAGGCTTCCTCGGCAATGTCTGCGGTTCCCACGCCCATCGCATAGATTGGGTCGGCAACCAGACTGTCGTCGTCTTTGTGTGACTTGAAGTAACTGTCATATGCAAAGCCCAGGGCGTCGCCATTGCCTGAGAAATGTGTGCCTAGTCGGTCTGACAGAGAGAGCCCGTTTTCGCGTGAGCGCAGCAGGATTTCGGTAGATCCAATTGCTCCGGCGCCGAGAACCACGTGATCTGCTGTGATGGTGATGGGGCTGTCTGTGGCCTCTTCACTGTTGCGAGCAATATGAACACGCCACTTATCGCCATCTCGTTCGATCCACAGGACTTTGGCTTGAATGAAGATCTCGGCCCCGTGATTCGTAGCGTCGGGCAAGTAATTCATCAGAGTGGTGTTCTTGGCGCCGACATTGCAGCCAGAAGTACAATCACCGCAATTGGTGCAAGCTGGCTGAGGCACACCGAACTTGTTGGTTTTGTCCTCGAAATTGACGTTGATCGGAGTCTTGTAGAAGCGCTGGCCCATTGCCTTGGCGGAGTGTTCGAGTGCTTCGAGCTTGCCGAGCTTTGGGTGCGTTTCTGGATAGACATTCGGTGCAAGCATCTCACGAGCTCGCTTATAATACGTGTCGATCGCGTGCGGATCATCGCGAAAAGCAGTTGGCCAGTGCGCCTGATCCAGCAACCGCTTGTCCAGTTCGAGAGACACGTTGGCGTTAATCAAAGATGTGCCGCCAAGACCACATCCAACCAGAGCATACTGATCATCATTCACATGCACTTCGAACAGGGCATCCGGTGATCCGATGCGACCACCTTTGGTATTGAACTGCATCGCTCCCTGAGCGTCTGCGAGCTTGTTTGGATATTCGCCCGGGAGGATCTCTTTGCCGCGTTCGAGGATACATACATCCTGTCCAGCACGAGCGAGGCGCGAAGCGGCCACACCCGCGCCATACCCTGAACCCACGACGAGAACGGTGTAGTGCGGTTTTGCCAGGTCGAGGCTGCGAGCGATGCGTTTCTGTAGGGTCATTCTGCTGCCTCCCGCAGTTGTTCATTCGATTGATCAAGCATCCGGCGAACGCGTTTGTCGGCTTCTTCGATTATGCGGGCGTGGACAATGCGTGAGAAATCAGCCCAGTGACTTCCAGCGCGGCTCACCGCCTCGCTGGTTTCATCGACGAGGCGGCTAACTCGGCCGCTCCCTTCGACGCGAACAGGAGCCATCACGCCGTTCGTCGGATCGTTGAACAGGCGCAATGAAGCCACTTCGAGTTCATCAGATACAAGCATGGCGGCGCAGCCTTGGACGGGCATCAGGGTCGGTTCGTCCAAAACCCAACCGCCCGTATTGAATATGCCGACGGGTACCTCGTAGCCATCGACAAGAAGCTCATCCTGAAATGGCTTGTGCGTGTGTCCGAAAATGAATGACAGCTCGCGGGGAATATCCGAAAGTTCCTGACGGATATCATTGGCTAGTGGCGTGCCGAGATACCAGCCGAGATCGTCAATCTCAGCATCTCCCAGAACATGACCATAGCCGTCGCGCTGGCGCTCCGCAGCGCGACCAGCGGTCAGATCGACGCCGGCGCGAATTAGATTCTCAAGCGTAACACCATACTTTAATGGCATCTTCGGATTGATTCCGAGCTTTGCGTGAAGTCCCCCGGTTATGCGTCGGGCAATTCCTTCAGCGAAGTCATGGCTTGCGCCTGCGCTAAGCATGGTGGCGTAAAGAGAGCCCACTTCACTGCCGACTTCGCCCGCGCTTCCCAGATCTGACCAGAGAAAGTCGATCCATGGCCCGTTTTCCTGCTCAAGCTGGCGCATGGTCGTGGGGCGAGGATCGCCATCGCCCAGAAAACCGCGTGCATTCGACAGCGCACGGTACATGCCATCGAGATAGTGACCGTGGTGCATAACGACGGCGCGCCCTGTCTCCGGATCGGAAAGTCCCCAATTCGGGTAAGCAATGCGAACGCAGGCGTCGGTAAGGTGCGGGCGATGCAGGAAAAGCGATTCCATCAATCGGCACCTTTGTGAAGGCGTACCGAAGATTTGGGTCACTGCTTCTAGATCGCCAGGAATCTGACCATTTTCGAGCGCTGACAGAAACCCATTGTCTTGTGCGATCCGCCAGAGATGGTGATCGTGGTTGCCCGCGATGTAAATGATCTCGCGGCTGAACAGGTCTTGGCCTTCCGCTGGAAAGAACGCATCGAGCAATTGGAGAAAGCTCCTTGATACGTCTCCAAATGGTGAGAGACCTAAGTCGAGCGCATCACCGAGAAGAACCAGTCGCGGTTTTTCCTGATCTTTCAGCGTCTCGCGCATCCCGTTGGCAAAAGCTGCCAACACTTCCGACGGCCCATCGGCAATCTCGCCGCTTCCATGGACATGGGTGAGTAAGCTGTCTCGAGCGCCAAGGTGGCAATCGGACAGCACAACGTGACGGATGCTCATGAGCGGTTCTCCAGACAATCGTAGAAGGCATCTCGAACCGCTTTTTCGCGTGGGTCATCCCACTTTCCGGTGCCGAGTTTGTTGGTGATCCAGGCGTAAGAGACGCCATCCTCCGGATCGCAAAAGGCGAATGAGCCGCCGATAGCAAAACTGCCAAAGGCGCTGCGAGTGCGTGCGTATTCCCACTTGCTGAAGGGTTTCTCAAAACAGTGTGAGTAATACATCTCTTCAGTCAGAACTTGGTCTTTCAATCCTTTGCGGGGATGCGGATGGCCATCGATGAGCGTGTCCATCACCTCAGGCGTTACACCAAGAGCTTCGCCGCCTTCGGCAAATGCGTTGTAAAGCTTTGCCAAGCCACGAGCCGAAGCCATTCCGCCTGCCGCTCCTTGGCCGACCCGCCAGAACGCTTCGCAATCGAGCGCGCCGGGCCCATCAAGGACAAGCGGATTGTTCATTGTCTTGAAGGCCAACGAAGTCGGCAGACACATCTTGAATATAAGCGGCCACGGCATCGTTGTGTGGTGGAGAAACATGTCTTGCGCGCGGAACCCGTCAATCCGAGCGATCCGGTTCCGGTCGAAGGTCTTGGGAAGACCAAGAAAGGCATCTACGCTTAAGGGCGATGCGATTTCGTCCGCGAAGAACTGCGGCAGGCGCCTGCCCTTTGGGTCGCAACGATGGATCAGCTCGCTCGCGATCCAGCCGAGCGTGTAGGCATGGTTCCCCGCGAAATCGCCGGGCGTCCAGTTGGGTTTCTGGCGAGCGATCGCTGAGCAGATATCCTTTTCGTTGCTGATATTCTCAAGCGTCAACTTATGGTCGATTGCGGCCAAGCCTGCTTGTCCGGACAAGGCCTCGCCAACCGTAACGTTCGCTTTCCCATTGGCCGCGAATTCTGGCCAGATATCGGCGACAAGATCATCGTAGCTGAACAATCCGCGAGAGACTGCTACGGCGGCGGCCATACCTGTCAGACCTTTAGTCAGGGAATATGCCAGCGCGATATCGTCAGCTTCCCAGACACGTTGGCGGCCAAGATCTTTCCAGCCTCCGTGCAAATCGACCAGTGTTTCGCCGTGATGCATAATAGTACACGCTGCGCCGAGAGTTTCGCCTGAAACTATCGATGCCTGAAAGGCGTGCGCGACAGATTCAAAGCCTCTTGCAACGTATCCGCCCGTAAAGGCGCTGGAGTTTTCACCTTTCTCACCTTTCGGACTCCATAGTTGCATTTCGATATCCCCATGCGTGCTTCGAACACATGGATTAATGAAAAATGGTTAACTGCAGGTTATGGGTAAGCAACTGCCCGTGCGAATTCATTCATTTCGATGAACTACGAGTGTTTTTACTTTTTTCTATTCTGGTTCCCACCCTTCACGAGAGCGAAGACGCTGCTGTTAGAGTGTTGATTTGTTGCTCCAATTCCTGTGCTTTGGCTCGGTAGATTTCTGATGGAAGCTCCGCGCAAAATTCTACGATGCGGTCGGACGCATTTCGTCGCGGATCGTCAAAGCGGAAACGCCGAGAGGCGTCATTGGCGATAAGTAAGTGAGTTCTGGTTTTGACAGGCCCGACGCGGTAGCATCGATTGTCACCGCCTTTCGGAGTCATCGAATATGACAATCGCAAACACCAACCGCCGACAGTTTCTTGCCGCAACGGGGAGCGCCTTCGCAGCGCTGCTCGCCAGTGGTTGCATGACTCGTTCTGGACCCGCGCTTTCAGGTGGTGGGCAGGCCTTCACTGGTTATGGGCCGCTGATCCCCGATCCAGCGGGCATGCTCGATTTGCCAGAGGGTTTTTCCTATCGACTGCTTTCCAGTCTTGGCGATGCCATGAGCGATGGCGGCACAGTCCCTGATAAGGCGGACGGCATGGGGTGTCTGGACATAGGCGGGGGAGAGATCGTCTTGGTGCGCAACCATGAGCTGATCCCGACTGATGGCAGCGGTGGGCCGATTGCAAAAGGATACGGCACGTACAATGGACAAATTGTGCCGGGCGGTACGACGAGTGTTGTACTCGATGCCCGAACACTTGAGGTAAAGCGGCAGTTCCGCAGTCTTGGTGGGACGATACGCAACTGTTCGGGCGGTGTTACGCCCTGGGGAAGTTGGTTGACTTGCGAAGAAGCCCCAACAGGGCCGGGCCAGAGATATGGTGAAGGGCTGGCGGTCAACCATGGATGGGCTTTCGAGGTGCCGGGCAACGCTACCGGTCTTGTCGACCCTGTTCCATTGCGAGCAATGGGCCGCTTCAACCATGAGGCCGCCTGCGTCGATCCGGAAACCGGCTTTGTCTATCAGACGGAAGATCGCAATGACGGCGTATTGTATCGTTTCCTTCCCAAGACACCGGGTGAACTGATTGATGGTGGGCGGTTGCAAGCGATGGTCATCAATGGTCTGACGGATACACGCAACTGGACGGATAGCGCCATGGCGGTAGGTCAGTCTTATCCGGTCAGCTGGGTGGATCTTGATGATGTTGAAGCGCCTAAGGATGATTTGCGCCTGCGTGCAGCAAAACAAGGCGCGGCTTTGATTGCCCGCGGAGAAGGCATTCATATGGGCGAAGATGATCTTTTCTTCTGCTCAACAAGTGGCGGCGCCAAGAAGTTAGGTCAGATATTTCGACTGGTGCCTGGTCGCGGACGCGGACCTGATCGGGTTGAACTGTTCTTTGAAAGCGCGAGCGAAGATCAGTTCAATTACGGCGACAATCTGTGTGTTGGGCCAAACGGACATTTGATCGTTTGCGAAGATCAATACACCGATGTCGTCGACAACCATCTTCGCGGCATAACGCCCAACGGGCAGCCATACGACTTTGCCAAGCTGCGTATGCAGACTGAGCTGGCCGGCGGGTGTTTTTCGCCTGATGGGAAATGGTTCTTTGTGAACGCCTATGCGCCAACTCGGACGGTCGCGATTACCGGGCCATGGGCAGCTTGATCAATGAACAGCTCGAATGAGGCTGGACAACGAGAATGAGATAATGTCTCATATCAGCTCTTGTTGCATACGTTATGGCCGGCACATGAGCATTTTGCGGGGGAGCATTAGTGAAGATTCTGAGAACCTTGGTCGGATGCGCAATCGCGCTTGGTCTCACCACCGCTTCGATTGCTCAATCCGACGAAGAAGAGGATGGCGAGCAGCCAGCACTGTCCAGCAAGACGTTCGATGCGTTTGCGCTCCGGAATATTGGCCCTGCTTTCATGTCAGGCCGCATCGCCGATATCGCGATCGTCCAGGATGATCCCGCTACCTGGTATGTCGCAGTTGGCTCAGGCGGTGTCTGGAAAACGGAAAACGCTGGAACAACCTGGACTTCCTTATTCGAAGGGCAAGGATCCTATTCGATAGGATCGCTTGGGCTTGACCCATCCGATCCCAATCGGATCTGGGTCGGTACCGGCGAAAATCATGGCGGGCGACATGTCGGCTATGGTGACGGCATCTATAAGTCCGATGACGGCGGGAAGACGTGGCGGAAGTCGGGACTCGAAGCGTCCGAACGCATTTCCAAGATCATTGTTCATCCTGAAGATCCCAATACGGTTTGGGTTGCTGCTCAAGGCCCACTTTGGTCGCCGGGCGGGGAGAAGGGCGTTTACAAAACCACTGACGGCGGCGAGACTTGGGAAAATGTCCTGTCGTCGGGTGAGTATACTGGCGCAACGGACCTGCTGATAGATCCGCGTAATCCGGATCGTCTTTATGCAGCACTTTGGCAGCGTCATCGTACTGTCGCAGCATATGTAGGCGGCGGACCTGAGACTTCTCTTTGGAAGTCAGAAGATGGCGGCGAAAATTGGACTGAGCTTAAGACCGGCCTTCCCAAAGGCAATATGGGTAAGATTGGCTTGGCGATCTCTCCGCAGCGTCCTGATGTCATTTACGCTGCCATCGAACTGGATAGGCGCGAAGGCGGCGTTTGGAAGTCGACCAATCGCGGAGCGAGTTGGGAGAAGATGTCGGATGCAGTGAGCGGCGGAACCGGTCCTCATTACTATCAGGAACTCTATGCCAGCCCGCATGCTTTCGACCGCATCTATCTCGTATCCAACACCACGCAAATTTCGAATGATGGCGGAAAGAACTGGTCTGACCTCAACAACGAATACAAACATGTAGATGATCACGCGATCGCATTTCGGCCAGATGATCCCGACTATATTTTGTTCGGCTCGGATGGAGGGCTTTACGAAAGCTACGACCACACCAAGACGTGGCGTTTCATCAATAATTTGCCGATCACGCAATTCTACAAGGTTGCGGTGGACGATGCTGAGCCATTTTATTTCGTCTACGGCGGCACGCAGGATAACAACTCGCAAGGGGGGCCATCCCGTACAGATAACCGCCACGGCATCCGCAATGATGACTGGTTTATCACTCTGTTTGCAGACGGTCACCAATCGGCAACCGAGCCTGGCAATCCTGATGTGATGTATGCGCAATGGCAGCAAGGCAACTTGGCGCGCGTTGATCGCATCACGGGAGAGGTCGTGCATATACAACCGCAACCCGCTCCAGGTGACGATATTCCACGCTGGAATTGGGATGCGCCAATCCTTGTAAGTCAGCACCAGCCTACGCGTTTGTATCACGCATCTCAGAAGCTCTGGAGATCTGACGATCGCGGCGATACGTGGCGGGCGATTTCGCCTGATTTGACCCGTAATCAGGATCGATTGCAGCTGCCAATCCAGGGTCGCAAATGGAGTTGGGATGCCGGTTGGGATTTGCTAGCCATGTCGCAATACAACACTATCGCAAATATCGGCGAAAGCCCGCTCAACGAAAACCTGCTGTATGTCGGCACGGACGATGGCTTAATCCAGGTGACTGAGAATGGCGGTGAGACTTGGCGCCGGATCGAAGCAAGGTCACTTCCCGGCGTTCCGGCAACAGCTTACGTCAACGATATCCGAGCCGATCTGTTCGATGAGAGCACTGTCTATGTAGCGCTCGACAATCACAAATACGGTGATTTCAAGCCGTACCTCCTGAAAAGTACCAATCGGGGCCGTAGTTGGACAAACATCACCGGCAACATTCCAGACAGGCATTTGGTATGGCGCGTAGTGCAGGATCACAAGAACCCAAATCTTCTGTTCGCTGCCACGGAATTCGCGCTGTTCTTCACGCTGGATGGCGGCCAGAAATGGATCAAGATGACTGGGGACGCCCCTACAATTGCATTTCGGGATGTGACGATTCAGCGCCGCGAAGATGATTTGGTCGCTGCCAGTTTTGGCCGAGGGTTCTTCGTTGTCGATGACATTTCACCGCTACGGGAATTGAATGAAGCAAGCCTTGAGCAAACTGCGATGCTGTTCCCTGGTCGCAAGGCCTGGTGGTATATCGAGCAGCACCCGCTGGCTTTCTCCGAAGGTGGCTCTCAGGGGCATGGCTATTACCGGGCGCCGAATCCTCCGTTTGGCGCCAATTTCACCTATTACCTCGCGGATGATCTACCATCGCTGAAGGAGATCAGGCAAAAGCGTGAAAAGCCACTAGTGAAGGACGGTCAAGACACTCCGTTTCCGGGCTTTGATACCATCACGAATGAGCTTCAGGAAACACCGCCCGCCGTTTGGCTTACAGTGCGCGATAAAGATGGCAGCGTTGTTCGTCGGATAAAGGGACCTGCGAAAAAGGGCTTTCACCGGGTGAACTGGGATCTCCGTTACCCGGCTACTGATGCGGCGCGCCCGCTTGGGCCAGACGGGGATGAGCCGGCAGGCTTTCTCGTCAGCCCAGGCGAATATACGGTCTCCCTGTCCACTCGTGTGCGTGGCCAGACCACTGAATTGGTTGCGGCCAAACCGTTCACTGTTGAGCGGCTTCGTGACGGTGCGCTCCCAGTTCAGGCTGATGCAGCCGAGTTCTGGGCGCAAATATCGGCCTTTGATCGATCCGTCACGGCGACAGCTCAAACTCTAGCGGAAGCGCAACGCAAAATCGGACTTCTTGAAATCGCTGTTGCTCGTGCGCCCGGTGGCGACCCCACCACACTCGATAATCGGCTTCAGGCGATCCGGGCGGAAGCGTTTGCCCTTGATGGGATGCTCAACGGCAATCAGGCGAGAAATGCTCTTTTCGAACGCACACGGCCAACAGTGCGCAGCCGACTAGGTGTGATCATGACAGGTCTGTTTGGGTCAACATATGGCCCAACGCAAACTCATCGGGATCAGTTTGGTTATGCGCAGGCCGAGTTCGGAGGCATCCGTGATCGTCTGACTGCTCTGATGGAGTCCACAATACCCGCGTTCGAAGCTGAGTTGGAAGCGGTTGGCGCGCCTTGGGTTCCGGGAAGCAAGATTCCCTGAAGCTATGAATCCAAAACGGTTGTTCCGCCAGGTTCATTACTGGCTGTCGCTCGCTGTATTCCTGCCTGCAGGTATCATGTTTGCAGCGGGTATATTCCTAATGCTCAAGAAAGAGATCGATTGGATCCAACCATCGACCGAACGCGGCGTTGTGTCCGAACAGATTCCCGCTGCGACCTTTGAGCAGATGCTGGCTTCTGCCCGGCTTCACCCCGAGGCCGGGATTACTCAATGGTCCGATATCGACCGCATCGATTTGCGCGTTGACAAGGGAATAGCCAAACTTCGAGCGCACTCCGGATGGGAGGTGCAAGTCGACACCCGGACTGCAGAAGTGCTGAATGTGGCTTACCGCCGTTCTGATCTGATCGAGACCATCCATGACGGATCGTTCTTTTCGGATGAAGTGAAGCTATACGTATTCCTGCCCACCGGGATCCTGTTGATCGTTATGTGGGGAACCGGGATCTATCTTTTCCTGTTGCCGAGAATACGCAAACGCAAACCGCGCCAATAACTTTAGTCTCGGACTGAGGTGTATAGGCTATTCTTCGCCTTCCTCTTTCCCGACCCGGTATTTCTCAAACCATGCGAGCGTGTAATCCGTTTTGGCATTCAACCGTGATGGCCGGCTTGCAATCCCGTGATTAGCTCCGGGTATGCGCACCATCGCGCTTGGCACACGGCGCAACTGGAGCGCCTGGTAGAATTGTTCAGTTTCGGAAATCGGTGTGCGGTAGTCCACTTCGCCGGTAATCAGCAGGGTTGGGGTGGTTACATTGCCGACCAATGACAGCGGCGAACGCTCCCAATAATGCTCTAGATGTTCCCAGGGCGGGCCAGGAAACTGATTAGCGATCTGACCAATATAGCTATCGGCGGTGAGAACTTTCGAAACCCAGTTGATCACTGGCTTTGCAGCTACTGCGGCATTGAAGCGGTCGGTTAGGCCAACTGCGTAGGCCGTTGCTATCCCGCCTGCCGAGCCACCTGCAATGAAGAGGTTTTCCGGATCAGCGAATCCATTGTCGATCGCCCAATCGGCAGCCGACATATGGTCTGCGAAATCATCCGGGCTGGAATACTTGTATTTCAGGAGGTTTGCGAACTCGGTGCCATAACCAATCGATCCGCGATGATTGTCGTAGATCACAACGTAGCCAGCAGCTGCCATGCGCTGGAGTTCAGCGGAGAAGTGTGGACCATAGGCGAGATGCGGTCCGCCGTGAATCTCGATGATTAGCGGGTAGGTCTTGCCTTCCTCGTAGCCTGGAGGCGTGATCATCCAGCCCTGGATTTCGAGGCCATCTAGCGAAGAAGCGTATGTGAAGGATTGCACTTCGCCTAAATCCCTATGCGCCAGGACATCTTCATTGAGCGAGGTCAACCGCCGGGTGCGCCCGTTGCGCAATGAAAAGAGATCGGCTGGCCGCTGGGCGCTGCCCTTGGTATAAACAACTGTCGCGCCCTGTCCGGCATCATAACTGCCGCTGACATAGGGCCGGCCAATCGTCGTTCCGCCAATCCCTTCCACAATGGTGCGACGCTCGCCGCGCATATTCACAGCGCCAATATTGTTCTCGCCCCGGTTCTGAAACGTGTAAGTGATCTCGCCGTTTGAAAGCCAATCGATATCACCCGCACGGCGATCCAAGCCTTGAGTCAGGTTGCGGGCACCACTGCCGTCACGTTCCATCACAAACACATTGGTGGGCAGGAACGGTTCGCGTTCGTTGCTGGTCCCAAGATAAGCCACGCGGCTTCCATCAGGTGACACGGTAGGATTGGTCTCGGTTCCAGGAAGGCTCGTCAGTTGCCGGAGCTCACCGGATTCTACGTTCACCGCAAACACATCGGATTCACGCGATTGAAGCTCCCAATCCGCATTTCGGTTTGCGGAAAAGAGGACTTCGTCGCCATGCGGAGCGAACGACAGCGACCCGGAGTGATTGAATTCCCCTGAAGTCAGCTGACGTGCCGTACCGCCTTCAGATGGCATCACAAACACGTGATCGTAAGCGAGTTCGATAAATCCAGCGTTGTTGGTGCGGTAGCGTGCGCGATCAATGACTACTGGAGGCTCCGCCCACTTTGCACCCTTTGGCTTCGTTGGAGAGGGGACCAAGGTTTCCCCTTTCGCCTTCACCGCCATCGAGAATGCAAGCATTTCGCCGTCTGGCGACCATGTAAGCCCTCTAGGCGTTTCCTCGAATGTAGCCAGACGCGCGCTTCTGCCTGACTGAAGATAGTGGACATGCAACGAGGTTCGCCCATCGCTGCGACTGGTAAAGGCGAGCCGGCTTCCGTCGGGTGACCAGCGCGGCGATTGGTAGGATTTCCCGTCCGCCAGCAATGGTTCATGTAAGGAGCCATCGAGATTGACCAGCCATACTTGCGAGACGGTACGATCAGCCATGATGTCGTTGGACCGGCGCACATAGACGGCTTGGTTCCCATCCGGTGAAATTTCGGGCTGATCCGCCCATTCCAGCTCGAACACATCCTCGGCTGAAAACAGGCGGGGTTCATCTTGTGCCGACGCCGAACTCGCAAATCCTGCAAAGATGAGCGCAAAGGTGGGAATGTATCGCATGAGAGACCTCAAGATATTGAAGTGTGTGAGGGCAAGCTGATCCACTAATAACCGCTGGCTTGTCCGTCTTTGCGCATTTCAGTTGCTCCTGAATACACGCCGTTCTCGGGATCGCGCGCAATCGCTTGATACCCCCCGAACATGATCCCGTTCGCTACGACGCGAACCTTGTGGCCCATGGATTCAAGCTTCTCGACGGTTGCTTGCGGAATTCCCGGTTCGACATTCAGAGTGCCGAGCGGATCTCGCGAAGGGCCAGTGAGTGGTTCAGTTGGCTGGCGTCCGCCATCATGGTTGATCCGCGCTGCGTCGCCGGCTTCCTGAATGTTCATTCCGTAATCGACCATGTTGATGAGCACCTGCACATGCCCTTGGGGTTGCATGCCTCCGCCCATCAGGCCCAGGGTCATGAACGGCGTGCCATCCTTCTTCACAAAAGCTGGAATGATCGTCTGGAACGGTCGCTTCCCCGGTTCGTAGGCATTGGGGTGCTTGGGATCGAGGCTGAAAAGTTCGCCGCGATCTTGGAACATGAAGCCCAGACCGTCAGGCACAAGCCCTCCGCCCATGCCGCGATAGTTCGACTGGATCAGGCTAACCATCATACCGTCCTTGTCAGTGACAGTAAGGTAGGTGGTATCTCCTTCACCCTCCAATTTGGGTTCGCCAGGTCCGAATTCGGGAGTGGCCCGTTCCGGATCGATTAGAGCAAAGCGCTTTTTTCCATACTCGTCAGTCAGCAAGTCCATCGGGAAAGGGGCGAAACCGGGGTCAGCATAGAAGCGCGCGACATCGGCGTAAGCGAGCCGTTTTGCCTCGGTGATATAGTGTATGACCTCTGCGCTGCCTCGTTCCCATTGGCGCAGATCCACATTCTTCAAAATGTTGACCATTTGAAGCGCCGCAAAGCCCTGTCCGTTTGGCGGAAGCTCGCAAAGTTCAAAACCATCGCGATAAGTGACGCATGCCGGGGCCACCCACTCACTTCTATGAGAAGCGAAATCATCTAGCGTATACTCCGAACCCTGGCGTCTCAGATATTCAACCATTGTTTGCGCGATTTCGCCTTCGTAGAAAGCATCGCGACCCTCACGGCCAATCGTTTCGAGGGTTTGAGCCAGATCCGGGTTCTTGAAGATTTCACCAGCGACGGGCGAGCGCCCGCCTTTGAAATATGTTGCTCGCGCGTTTTCGAACTCGAACGGATAGTCCTGAAGCCGTCGATTGTAGGCAATCCGACCGCGCTCGAAATACATTGCGATGACCGGCGCTACCGGGTGTCCTTCGCGGCCATATTTCACCGTTGGTGCCAAAATCTCGCTCATCGGCAATTCGCCGAACTTCGCGTGCAGTTCGAACCAGGCATCTACGGTTCCCGGTACCGTAACTGGCAAAGGGCCGACCGGGGGGATGGTCTCTCTGTCGCCTAGTTTTTGCCTTAGATCAGCTAAGGTCTGGCCCTTTGGAGAACGACCAGACCCATTTATGCCGTAGAGGCGATCTGTCTTTGGATCATAGACAATGGCGAAAAGGTCGCCGCCGATCCCATTTCCCGTAGGCTCCATCAGACCGAGCGCCGCGTTCGCGGCGATCGCGGCATCGACTGCTGTTCCACCGGACTTGAGAATATCGAGCGCGATCTGAGTGGCGAGCGGGTGAGCAGTCGCTGCCATACCATTCTGCGCAATTACCGGGCTCCGTGACCAGTTCGCTCCAACCGGGCGTCCGCCCGATCCGATTTGTTCTTCGACCGGCTTTGCCTCCTGCGCGATCACCGGGCTTCCTGTAATGGCGACAGCGGCAAGTGAGGTCAGTAGCGCGATACGCATCAAGTTCTCCAATCGTGAATAGAGGCCGAATTCAATTACTTTAGCGAGGGTCCAGGCTCATTGTTCCCGATCAGCGATGCCTCGCTTTGTGGTGAGGTATGTGGCGAAGCTCGCCAACCAGTGACTGCCGGAATAATGCTCATCCGAAACCGCCTCTATCCCGACAGTACGTCGAAGTTGAGCCGATGCGGAAAGCGAGGCGATGCGGGCGTCGTCTTGTGGCAGAGCGCTTGCAATACCTTCCATCGCCCATGCTCGAGAGAGGTTGACGCCATCCAGATGGACGAGCTTGCCGTCAGAAGCATCGAGTACAATTCCTGGCTCAAGCCAGGATTTGCTCCCATCTTGAGGAATCTGCGGCAAGAAGCGCGAAAGCCAAGTTGAAAACTCCTGCGGCTCCATCACTCTACGCATCAGATCGGCTTCCATCAGGCACGGCGAAAGAAAATCCTCGCCTGATGGCTCATATTCGAGCGGGCAATCGGTGTCGTCTTTGTGAAAGGCGAGCGTCTTTTCTGCCAGTTCGGCGGCGAAATCATCATTGCCGACGCCGCGCGCGTAATCGAGCATAAGGCCAAACGCGAATGCGGATTGATTGTGAGTTCCCAGTCGGATCGGATACGAAAGTTTGGGCAGCCAATCCCGCGTCTGCGCAACAATAGCAGCCTCAAGCGGGCGCAGCGTCTCCCGCCATTCCGCCATCTGAGGATCGTCACTCTCTTCGAGCTCCAAAACAAGCTGCAGGAACCACGCAATGCCATAGGGTCGCTCGAACGAAGCCCGACCTTCTGCTTGATAATACTTAAGCTCAGTGGCGAGATTTTCTTCGGTGAAGCTTCGTGCAAGCTTCTTACGAATCTCCGGAGCAAGGACGCTATCGGTCTGCGTGTTCAAGACCCTGGTCAGAAGCCAATGTCCGTGGACCGAGGAGTGCCAATCGAAGCAACCGTAAAAGGCTGGCGTCAACTCGCTTGGAGGCCGTGGGTCGTCCGAGGATTGCATAACGTGGCTGATTTTGTTCGGATACTCCCGGTGGACGCAATCGAGTGCCAATATCGCAAAGCGATCTTCAACCGTGACCGGGGCAGGGCGTTCAGTTGGCTCTCCGGTGGCTCCATTCTGTTCGACCCCAGAGCATGAAGCCAATACCAAGGCTATCGATCCAATCAGTCTGCGCTTCATAAAAATCTCAATAGCTATCCCAGCGAGCGGTATGGCTAAGGCAATTTGAAGGGGAAGTGAAACGGCAAATGGCAGCTTCTGAAAGGTTGCGACGCCAGAATATCGGTTGGGGCGTTTGTCGTTCTGTCCACAGCTGGTGCAAAGGCTTCGCTAGAATGCTCAAGGATTGTGTATGGCTGGCCTTGAAGAAATGAAGGGTAAGTCATGAACGACAATGTGGACGGCGCTGAAGATGTCTATCCAAACGATCCCGCTCGGAAGGGTTCTGAAGGATTAGATGGCCCTTCAGCGTCCGATTCCCCTAGCGGATCCGAAGCTGTCGAGAGCGCGTATTGGCGCGAAAATTTGCGGTTGCTATTTAGTCTTCTGGCGATCTGGTTTGCCGTTTCTTTCGGTGCCGGAATACTGTTTCGCGATTTCCTCGATCAGTTTAGCCTTGGGGGATATCCCCTCGGTTTCTGGTTCGCCCAGCAAGGCTCCATCTACGTCTTCATCGCGCTGATCGCTTTCTATGTCGTTCGCATGAGGCAGATCGAACGCAAATATGATCTAGACGATTGACGGGGGCGACCGATGGAAACGCAATCCCTGATCTATATATTCGTCGCTCTCAGCTTTGCGCTCTATATCGGCATCGCCATCTGGAGCAGGGCGGGCTCCACAAAAGAGTTCTATGTCGCTGGCGGGGGGGTTAATCCTGTCGTCAATGGCATGGCCACGGCGGCGGACTGGATGAGCGCTGCGAGCTTCATTTCCATGGCGGGGATCCTTGCCTTTGCGGGTTATGATGGCTCGGTCTACCTTATGGGGTGGACTGGCGGATTTGTATTGCTGGCGTTGCTGCTAGCACCGTACTTGCGCAAATTCGGACAGTTCACGGTCCCAGATTTCATAGGCACACGGTATTATTCGAAAGCCGCACGGGTCGTCGCGGTGATCTGCCTGATTTTCATCAGTTTCACTTACATTGCCGGTCAGATGCGGGGCGTTGGGATCGTGTTCTCGCGCTTCCTTGACGTTGAAATCACCATGGGTGTGTTTATCGGTATGGGCATCGTCTTCATCTATGCCGTGATGGGCGGGATGAAAGGCATCACTTACACGCAGGTCGCGCAGTATTGCGTGTTGATCTTTGCCTATCTCGTTCCGGCCTTCTTCCTCAGCTTCATGATAACCGGAACGCCAATTCCCCAAGTTGGGTTGGGATCAGAGGTGGCTGACGGCTCTGGGATGAGCGTCTTGCAGAAGCTTGATACCGTACTCGTTGATCTCGGCTTTGCCGCCTACACGGACGGGTCGAAAAGCATGATTGATGTGTTTTGCATTACGCTGGCGCTCATGGTCGGGACCGCTGGTCTCCCGCACGTTATTGTGCGTTTCTTCACTGTGCCGAAGGCATCGGACGCCCGCAAATCGGCCGGTTGGGCGCTGGTTTTCATCGCGTTGCTATATACAACGGCTCCAGCAGTCGGCGCGTTCGGTATGCTCAACTTCATCGATAAGGTTGATGATACAGCCTACGGCGAAGTCGATGAGTTCTTCCCTCTTTGGGAAAGCAACGGGCTGCTCGCATTTCAGGACAAGAATGGTGATGGAGTTATGCAATATCGCCCCGGTGACGCATTTGATGGCAAGCCGGAGTATACCGGAGAAACCGGAGCATCGGGCGAGCGGTTGCTTTCGAACGAACCATTGCCTCCGCCTTCAGCGGACCAGGAAGGTGCCAACGAAGTTTATGTCGACCGCGACATTATGGTGCTGGCTAATCCTGAGATCGCCAATCTTCCAGGATGGGTTGTGGCGCTAATGGCGGCAGGAGGTCTTGCTGCCGCTTTGTCGACAGCTGCTGGCTTGCTGCTGGTGATTTCGAGCTCTGTCAGTTACGATTTGCTGAAGACCACGTTCAAGCCCGATATTACCGAGAAAGGGGAGCTTTTGGCCGCTCGAATAGCGGCAACGGCGGCGATTGTGGTGGCGGGTTATCTCGGCATTTATCCTCCCGGATGGGTGGCTCAGGTGGTTGCGTTCGCTTTTGGCTTGGCTGCAGCTAGCCTTTTCCCGGCGATCTTCATGGGCATCTTTTTCAAAGCGATGAACAAAGAAGGCGCAATCGCGGGCATGGTCTCAGGGCTTGTCTTTACCTTTGGGTATATCGCGTACTTCAAGTTCATGAATCCGGCCGCAAACAATGGTGAGCATTGGTGGTTTGGGATTTCGCCAGAAGGGATTGGTGTGATCGGCATGTTGATCAACTTCGGTGTCGCGATCGTGGTCGCTGCTATGACTGGGAAGACTCCGTCGGAGATAAGACACCTTGTTGACTCGATCCGTGTGCCGCGCGGTGCGGGAGAAGCGCGGGATCATTGACTGACCGACTGAGCATTTCCGATTGGGTTTCCGTCAGATGGCGGAACTGAACAGGCGTGGCGATTTGGCGCGATAAGGATCGAAGAGCGCAGCGATCCCTTGAGCATCGAGCAGACCGTCGTTTGTCACCGATAGGCGCAATGCGGGCTGGTATCGACGTACCGGTTGGAGATGATGGTTTTGGCGTGACGCATGATGCGAAACGGTACTTCATCGGCACGACCGCCCAATGGTTTGTGAGCGACCCGCTGGTTACTGAAACCGAGCAAAACCTCGCCCCCTGGGTCCTGAGCGCGGGCGTAAGGTGCGGGTTTTAGCGCACGCGATTTGGCATCTCTATCGCAGGATTGTTTCCTCAGCGGCCTAAATGGCAGATGCAGTTTTATGACAACGAATAGGCCCCCTTCGTAATCTCATTGCGCAGAGGGTGCTGGAAGAGGTATCTTCCTTTAGGCAATTGCGCAGATCGCACTGTGCAGGCACTGGAGGAGGGGACACATATGAACATCGCAAGCATGCGCATTTGCGCCATGACAGGGGCGTCATTTGCGGCTTTGGCAGGAGCCAACGCTGCTGCTCAGAGCAACGATAACTCTCAAGAGCAAGCCTCTAGTTTATCCCAGCCGACCGCTCAGCAAGCGCGGCGCCAGGCCGAGAGTGATGACAATGTGATCATTGTGACCGGCACCCAGATCCAGGGTGCGCAGGTTGACGATGTCCTACCCGTTACAATCGTGGGCGAGGAGTTGATCGACTCGATTGACCCAGCATCGGGTGACGAGATCTTCAGAGCGATACCACAGGCAGGGTCGGTTGAATTCAATGAGCAAAGCACCGCTGGCGGCGTGAATGGAGCACGCGGCGATATTGCTTCGATCAATTTGCGCGGGCTTGGAACCGGTAACACATTGCTGTTGGTCAATGGCCGCAGGATGTTGCTAAATCCTGGCTTCCAGACTGAGCTGTTCGTGCCGGTTGTTTCGCCTGATACGAATACAATCGCGCCCGGCAGCGTGCGCAGAGTTGAAGTGCTTCGCGATGGTGCATCGGCAGTCTATGGCGCAGACGCGGTAGCTGGGGTTGTGAACACAATCCTGCGTGGCGGGCTGGATGGCGGCTTTATCCGAGGTAACTGGCGCGCTTCTGATGGAACGAGCCTTTACAATTACCAGTTGAGTGGTGGCATCGGTTTTGACTTCGCAGATGGCCGCGGCAACTTCACCGTCTATGGCGGCTATTTCTATGAAAACGGGTTGCGCGCGACCGAGCTTCCTTTTTCCGCATCGAGTGATCTTCGACAGTTCATTGAAGGAACTGATTTTGAAGGCGATACCCAGTTCGATAACCGTTCGATCAATTCGCCCTTCGGCGCTTTCGATATTCAGGGGTCTAGCGCCACATCATCCAACACAACTGTCTTGCGGGATGATGACTTCCACATTCAGCCATGCTCGCTCTTCGGGGCTTCCGGCCAACCCAGTGATGGGCGTTTTCTGGATCTCGGAAATGGGCTGTGCGCTGATAATGGTGGAACGATTGATCGTGACTTGCGGTACGATATCGGAGCCGATCGATTTGTCTATTCCGAGAAGGAGAGGATTAATGTCCAGACGCTGTTCAATTACGAATTGAGTGACAGCGTCGAATTCTATTTCGAGGGGTCATATTACCGGTCAGAGAATTTTCGCGAGCGCGAGCAAAGCACGATGCTGAGCGCTGTTCCGCTCGGGATCGAAGCTACAGCATTCTACAATCCTCTAGGGGCCGCAACACTCGCTGATGGTTCCCCCAACCCGAACCGGATCGACAACGGCTTGGGGGCTGGCGTTACCGATGAAGGACGTGCGCTGCTGCTCGAAGACTATCGCTGGGTCGATGCCGGACCGCGTCTTGGCTCGGTCACGAAAGATGAGTTTCGGCTTGTCGCCGGCTTGCGCGGCGAGATCGGCGGTTGGGATTACGATACCGGTTTTCTCTATGCGCAGGCCAATACAACCGACCTGACCCGCAATCGGATATCAAGCACACTGGCGCAGCAGGCGATCAATCGCACCGACGCGAGCGCATACAACCCGTTCAACGGTGGATGCTTTCCTGGAGAAGGGCTTGGTCCAAACCGCGCGGATTGCACGCCCAACCCCCAAACGGTGATTGATGCAATCACGATTGATGTCTTCCGCAAGGGTGAAACAACGCTCGCTCTGGCTGACTTCAAGGTGTCTCGTCCCGATCTGATCGAGATGTGGGCCGGCAATGTAGGCGTCGCCGCGGGAATCGAATTCCGCCGTGAGACATTCGAAGATGATCGCGATCCGAGGCTGGATGGGACGATTACCTTCACCAACGCCGTAAATGGCGCGACGTTCGGCTCAGATGTGGTCGGCTCCAGTCCATCGCCTGACACCAACGGCAATCGAGAAGTGTATTCTGCTTTTGCCGAAGCCCTGATTCCTCTGGTGTCAGATGATATGGGGGTTCCTCTTGTCCACGAGCTGGAGTTGCAGGTTGCCGCCCGTTTCGAAGACTTTTCGGACTCTTCCAGCGCATTCGTGCCAAGAGCAGCGCTGGCTTGGCGACCGGTTCGTGATATCTTGTTGCGCGGTGCGTGGTCTCAGGGTTTCCGTGCACCGAACCTGATTCAGATCAATGACGAAGGCACCACCCGTTCCAACACGGTCTTGAGAGCGGTAGAGTGCGTTGCGGAGATCATTCAGGGTATCGAAGATGATGTTCCGGATTGCGGCGGGCAGGGGACCATCGACTTCCGATCGGGCGCGCGCGACCTTGAACCCGAGGATACAGAAAGTATCAATTTTGGCGTCGTGCTGACTCCAAGCTTCATTCCCGGTCTGACGCTCACCGCCGATTACTGGCGGGTCAAACAGGAAGGGATCATTGGCATATTCGGCAATCAGAATGCGTTGTTGCTCGATCTTCTGCTTCGGTTGCAAGGAAGCTCAAACCCGTTCGTGATCCGTGATGCGCCGACACAAGACGATCTGGATCTCTATGAAGGAACTGGGATCAATCCGGCTGGTGAACTGCAACAGATCCTCAATCCGTATCGCAATCTTGACCGGAGGACATCAGAAGGTCTCGATTTCAGCATAATGTATGAGTTCGGAACCGGGATCGGCGATTTCGACTTTCAGGTTAATGCGGCAAGGTTGCTAGGCTTTGAGCAATTGGCGGGGCCAGATGCGGACTTGCTGTTCACCGACCTCACGCCTTTGCTTGAGCAGATTCCCGAGCTTTCGACAGGCGACATAGCGGCCCTGCAACCATTCGGCTTCGGCGAGCTGCTCGAAATTGACGGTCGTCCGAAATGGCGCTTCTCGGGCTCAGCGGCTTGGGAAAGCGGCCCAGTGCGTGTGAATTTCTTTGGTCGCTACGTCGACAGCGTATTCGATCCAGGGGCGCAGCAGAACGATACGGCGGAGCTTTTCCGCGTCGATGATTGGTTCACGCTCAATTTCGGGATCAGCTACACCATCGACAATGACACTGCGCTAGACGGGACACGCCTGCGGTTTGGCGTCAACAATATCTTCGATGAAGCGCCGCCACTCGCAGATGAAAGCTTCGGCTATTATGGTAGCCTGCATAGTGGGAGAGGACGCCAATTCTCGATCGATCTTCGCAAGAACTTCTGAATACGTGGCAGCGCGTTATCGCGAGCTGCCTGGATATCCGCTGAGGAGGACGGTGATGTACACCGCTAAGAACCGCCTTTCCCTGATTGCAGCAGCGATCCTGATTGCGAATACCGGGCCGGTTGCGGCGAAAACGGATCAAAGTGCCTCGGGTGAGCTAGGTTGCTCCAATCGTGTCGCCACGATGGACAAGAATTTCGTCGCGGGAGCCTATTCGAAATGCGAGTCTGTGGGGGCCAGATCGTTTCGCCTTACTATTGCTCCTGAAGATGAAGGCGAGATCAATTGCAGCCCTTGGTATGCTTTTCGACTGAGTCCGAAAAGCGAAGCTCCGCTTGTAATCGACTTGAACTATACGCGCTGTGGTCACCGCTATTGGCCAAAGATCAGCACTGACGGCAAGACTTGGGAACGAATGCCCCAAGGCGCTGTGACTGTTGAAGATGACGGGGAACAGCTCTCGGCGAAGATCACTCTGGAACTTGGGTCACAGCCAGTCTTCATAGCAGCGCAAGAACTGGTTCCTCCAGCTGCGTACAGAGCTTGGCTTGATGCACTTCAGGATGCTCCATTTGCAACGCGTTTCCTGCTCGGAAAATCTGCCGAAGGACGGGACATCGAAGCGCTGACATTAGCTGATCCAGCCAGCCAACAGCGCGAAACGGTGGTGCTCGTTGGGAGGCAACATCCGCCTGAAGTCACTGGAGCTCTGGCCATGTTCCCATTCGTTGAAACACTCATGGGCGACAGTGACTTGGCGATTGCCTATCGCGCTCGCTTTGAAACGGTCATCGTTCCGTTGCTTAATCCTGATGGCGTAGTTCGTGGGCATTGGAGACATAATACCGGTGGGATTGATCTCAACCGTGATTGGGGACCGTTCAGCCAACCGGAAACACAACTGATGAATGCGGTGCTTCAGTCCATTGCATCCAGTCCAGATCGGAGATTGCGTTTGCTGATCGATTTCCATTCGACCCGCCGCGATATCTTTTACACGATCCCAGACGAGTTGCCGACTGATCCACCCTTGTTCACTAAGAATTGGCTTGCCTTCTATCAGGAGCGCATGCCCGGCTACGAGGTCACTCGCGATGCGCGTCACACGGCTGGACGTCCAATTTCGAAGGCCCACACGTTTGACGCTTATGGTGCGCCCGGGATCACTTTCGAAATTGGCGACGAAACGGATCGCATTTTGATCAAGCGGATTGGACGGGAATCCGCTATCGCGATGATGTACACCTTGCTCGAAACACCCATTTCCAATCCGCCACGATAGCCAGTTCGAGATTTGCCAAAGCGAACAACCATCTTGTCGGATCGCCGCAATAGCCTCAATATTGTCTGATGCCCGACGGGTCAGCTTCTTCTCAGAATGATAGTGCGCGCGAAGAATTGGCGTCGCTTCTGCGACGCGTTGCGGAGCGAGACAGGGCGGCGTTCAATGCGCTTTACGATCGAACCGCGGGGAAACTATTCGGAATTGCTCTGCGTATATGCGGCGATGGAGCAGCGGCTGAAGATGTTACGCAAGAGAGTTTTGTGAAAGTCTGGCAACGGGCATCAGACTACTCAGCCGACCTCGGTAGCCCGCTGGCTTGGATGGGGACGATCGCACGAAACACCGCTATCGATTGGCATCGCAAGCACAACAAGGGTGAGACAGTGAGCGATGCGGCCTTGGATGGTACGCCAGATGGAGGGCTTCTCGCCGATGAGCTGCTTGAAGGTGTCGAGCAGAGTGCAAAAATCAAGCACTGCATGAGCAAACTGGGAGACGATCAGAAATCGCTCATTCTCGAAGCCTTCTTTTCCGGTTTCACCTATCTCCAGCTTGCGACCAGCAAGGGTATCCCGCTTAACACTGTGAAAAGCCGTGTTCGCCGTGGGCTCAAAAATCTGCGAAAGTGTTTGGACGATGAGTGAGTTTGCAAACACTCCGGAAGAGCGAGAGCTTTTGGCCAGTGAGTTGGCGCTAGGACTGCTGGATGGCGAAGACTTGGCGCGGGCAAGGCGCCTACAACTCGGCGATCCTGACTTTGCAGCCCTTGTTGCGAAAGCGCAGCATGAAATAGCTCCTCTGCACGAGGGTTTCTCTGAAGCGACCGTTCCCGAAACGCTCAAGGCGAAGGTGAATGCAGCCATAGACGATCAATCCTCAATCTCCGGTCCGAGTTCGCTTGATCCTGCAGATTATGGAGGAACGGGATCATGGCCGATCTTGGCGATTGCGGCATCTTTGGTCGCCCTCGCATTGGTGGGCGTCTTAACGTTTCAGGCGCTTGTACAGCCTGCGGGAGACCCGCCAGAGCGTGTTGCGGGTTCAGGCCAAGCGTCCAAGGCAAAGCAATATGTTGCGCAACTGGCCACGCAGGAAGATGGCCAATTCCTCGTTGTGCGATGGGAGGCAGATAGAGAGTTGATCGAAGTTCGGGGCATCGGTTTAGCCGACGAGAACCTGGCGCCTGAACTCTGGATCATTCCCGCCGATGGGACCCCAAGGTCATTTGGAACGGCACAAGGTGATGGTCGCGGAGAGCTTGCGGTGCCCGCTGAACTGGCACCATTTCTGATTGACGGAGCGACATTGGCCGTGACGATGGAAGATCCAGCCGGTTCCCCTCATGAAGCGCCCACACCGCCCATTATTGCGACAGGGACGCTGACCGAGATCTAGTACGGGTGCTCGGGCAACCGATACGCAAAATTCTTCCACATCCATAGGCAACCTTTTCCGAGACCCCTTCGTATCGGGGGCGAGTGTCGGATCTTGTGTGCACATTGCCGTGCCACTTGGTGCTGAACATTCGCCGTCTGTCGTTCGTCACGCGAGCGGCATTGATGAAGGGGAATGCGAATGAAACTGTCTACACATGTCTCTGACTTGGATGAGGACGCACTTTTAGCGATACCAATTCGGTATCGGCTAGCGGCCCGGATTGCGCGATATCGCTATGTGGCGGCGGGGGCGGCGATGCTTGCTTCGGTACCGGTTGGCTTTCAGCTTTCGGAGCTGTCCGGGATGGCCGCTGATCACCTCGATCCGCCCGCGCGGACCAGTCCTGCCTCGGATGACACGCCTGATGCTCCGGCCGACATTGCCGATGTCTTCGCATTTCATGATGATCAGAATGTCGTTCTGATCCTGACTTTTGCGGGCCCTCAAGCGACCGACCAACCAGCGGTTTATGATCAGGATGTGCTTTACCGCATTAACCTGTCCAACTCAGAGCCCCGCACAACGACCGACTTCCCGATCGAGATACAGTTTGGTCAGGATATGGCCGCGAGTGGCTCACCCTTCGGTGTGCGTGTTCGGGGCCTGCCGGGCGTATCCGGCGACCTGATTGGTCCGGTGGAGAGTGATATCGCGAGCGATGGTGTGACTGTCCGTGCCGGCTTGTTCGATGATCCGTTTTTCTTCGATTTGCAGGGCTTTCGCGACACGCTGAGCACCGGCACGCTGAGTTTCGACAATACCCGCGATTTTTTTGCCGGTCAGAACCTCACTGCGGTCGTGATCGAGATCCCGCGCGATCGCATCGCCAACGGGACAAATCTGATCGATGTCTGGGCAGAAACCGCACGCCTGGGAGGCCAATTATAATGAGCAACCGAGTTTTCAGCGCAGCAACTCTTGCGGCTATCGCATTTACTCTTTCTGCCTGCGGCGATGATGAGGTCGAGATCCCGCCGACAATGATGCCCATGCCGACGCCGTCGCCTTCGCCAAGTCCTACGGGGTTCGATGTGAGCGCCTGTCTCAATCAGGAAATCCCTGGAACGGGCGGAGTGACCGTGGCTGGAGCGGTAGTGCCTGATACCTTGACCATCAATCTTGATGCGGCCTCAGGATTTCCGAATGGCCGTCGTCTTGAAGATCCCGTGATCGATGTCACTTTGGGCGTGATCTTTCTGGACCTATCGGTTCACGGTGCAGGCACTCTTGCTGGAGTCCCCGTGAATCCCGCAGCAAACGATGTGCAGTTCCAGGCCGGATTTCCATATCTCGCTCCCGCGCAAGGCAGCCCGCCGATCAGCGTTGGCGGTGGGGGAACTTTCTCGTTCAACGACTCACCCGCAGATGGTTTCGTTCGAGTTGACCGAATGGGAACGCCAGCGGTTTCGACCGCCTTGATCGGTTCAGATCAGAAAAATCCCTATAACGACGCCAGTCCGGTCGACGATGCGAATGGCGATTTTGTTCCGGAGCTGAGCGAGCAATTGACAGGCCTCACAAATGCCCTGGCAGATGATCTCACTGGCCTTGGCCTGACTCCCTGCGCAACGCCCGCCACGTAGCGGAGGCAATGTGAGCGACTGGGGCAGGCGGCGTAGTCGCAATAGTTGCCTGCCCCGATTTTTCGAAGAAGGATTAGGTAGGCTATGCGTTCGTCAGTTCTCAAGTCTGTTTCGCTGCTTTTGATAGCTTCAGGCCTAGTAGCCGGCGGAACATTCATATCCACCAGTTCAGAGGCTCAGGGCGATGTACTGCTTGGTCAAGAAGTGCCGGTTTCTTATGGTCCCAAGGACTACTCAACCGCGCTTACCGCGATTGATCGTGATCTCGCTCTGGCTCAGGAGCGAGTGGAACGTTCGCCGAAGCAATGGTTGGCCTACGAAGGACTATCGCTTGGGCATTTAATCAAGGCGCAGTTGACTGGATCCTTCGAGCAGCTTGCCGCTGCCGATGCAGCGATCAAAAAGGGCCTTGAGCTTGCGGAATCAGGTTCCGGACCGGCAATCGCGGCGAGTACAGTTAATCTCAGCCTGCATCGCTATCCCGACGCACAAGCGAACATCGAAAACTACGATAGCTTTGTTGTAAAACAAGGAGCAACGGAGCGCGCCGAGATGCTGGCACAACGCGGCGAAGTTGCCTTTTACTCCGGCAGATACGGCGAAGCTTTTTCGAACTATTCGCAGGCGTTTGGTGATGATCCGAGCCCGAATACGATCTTCCGTCTGGCGACGTGGCACAAATATCTGGGACAGTTCGACACCGCAATCGACCTCTACGCAAAAGGTGCGTTGAGCGGCCGATCTACCACGCCACAAATGTTGGCTGCGTATCATTTGCAGATCGGCGCGCTCGAATTGCAACGCGGAAACTGGGATTTGGCGCATGCCTACTTCAAAGAGGCTGATAGTCTGTTTCCCGGTCACTGGCTGGCAGAAGCGCATATCGCACAAATGCTTGCAGTCGAAGGGGAACGCGAAGAAGCAAAGAGTATCTATAGCAAGATCATTCGCAGGACTGGCAATCCGGATGTCATGATGGCGCTGGCGAGCGTCCATGAATTTGAAGGTGATGAAGTTGCCGCCAAGAAACTGCGCCAGCGTGCCTCGGGCTTGTTCGAACAGCGCCTAGCGGTGCTTCCCGAAGCCTATTTTGACCACGCCTTGGACCTGGCGTTATCCAATGGTCAAAATGGCCGTGCTTTGAAGCTCGCAACAGCCAACTTCGAAGCACGCCCATTTGGCGATGCCGCAATGGCATTAGCGCGCACGCATACGGCGAATGGCAATCCTCGCAAGGCAATCCGGCTTCTGAAAGGTGTAGCTGAATCTGGCTGGCGCTCGGTCGAACAGCATTTGGATCTGGCCGAAGCCTATGAGGCGACTGGCGACACTGCGGCCGCGGACGAGGAAATAAAGAGGGCGCTCGAAATGAACCCCAGAGCATTACAAGCGGAAGCCGACATGTTGGCATTTGGCAGCCACTAAGGCCACGACGAAAAAGCTCGGCTTTGGCCCTTTGATCATAGGCAACAGCCGCTGTAGGCGGTTGAAATGCTTCATCGGATGCAATTCTCAGGCGACTGGCGCGAATATCAAGCGCGGGTTCTGGAGCAGATGAAATCGCATCTTGGCGATGATCGACTTCATGTTGTCGCTGCTCCGGGTGCAGGGAAGACCGTGTTAGGTCTGGAGATTGTCCGCAGGCTCGGAAAGCCGGCGCTGGTCTTTGCGCCCAGCGTTGCAATCCGCGATCAATGGCGTGAGCGGCTCTGTCCTCTTTTCATGCCGAACCTTCCAGGCGATGCTGACATTTCGCGTGACCTGTCCGATCCGCGGACGATGACTCTTGCAACCTATCAATCGCTCGACACATTTCGTCGCGGGGAAGAGCTTACATCCCTAATCGAGCTGTTAAATTCCAAGGGGCCATTCACGCTCGTATTGTACGAAGCGCACCATCTACGTCGTGCGTGGTGGCAATGCCTTGATCGGCTGGCAAACGAGCTGGAACAGGTCACCACTGTCGCTTTGACCGCGACACCGCCATATGACGCCAGCCTCGCTGAATGGAACCGCTACGAGAAGCTGTGCGGCCCGATTGATCTTGAGATCGGCATTCCTGAACTTGTGCGCAATGGCGATCTTTGCCCGCATCAGGATCAGCTCTACCTTTCTGAACCCACCGATGATGCGCTTGAATTGCTGAAGCGCCGCCGTGAGGCGATTAGCGATTTGCAGCTCGATATCAGGTCCGATGAAACCTTGCTCCAGTGGTTTGAGGATCACCCGTGGATGGTCGATCCGGAAAGCCATATTGAAGCGATCCTTGATGCGCCGGAGATGCTATCGGCGGCTTTGGTTTTGCTGGGT